>JAGCXJ010000205.1 GCA_017961385.1 Lachnospiraceae bacterium | reverse complement strand
TCCTGTATTTCTGGTTTCCTTCAATGAACAGAGTCTTTTCATCCATCCATCTGACATTTACTCCAAACTCGCTTAACGCCTTGATCGTAAGAGCGATATACGAACCGCTCTCTATACTTGTGTTAAATCTGATCGTACTGTCATTATCAAGCAGAGGGAGTGCAAAAAGCAGGCCGCTGATAAACTGGCTGCTGATATTTGCCGCAAGCTCATACTCTCCTGGTCTTATATTTCCCCTGATATGTATAGACTTACCCGTCTCAAAAACAATACCCTGTTTGGCGCAGATCTTCTCATAAACGGAAAGAGGTCTTTCCATCAGTCTCTCGCTTCCGCAAAAATATGCCTCTTTGCATATCGCAAGAGCTATCCCGACAAAAAAGCGCAGTGTCGATCCGCTCTCCCTGCAAAGAAACGTAACGGGCTGAGTTATCTTCTTTCCTTTGATGCCTGTGACTGTCACAGCATCTTTGTCTTTATCAACCACTGCTCCCATGGCACGAATACAGTCTATGGTAGCAAGTATGTCTTCGGAATAAGCTATGTTTTCTATCCTGCTAGTCTTATCCGCCAGAGCAGCGCAGATAAGCATCCTGTGCGCCATGCTCTTTGAAGGCGGAGCCTTGACTTCTCCTCTTGCTGTTGATTGTCTGATGATTACATTCATCAGCTGTTCTCCTTAATATATGTAGTCAGAAAGTCTATAGCTTCAGTATATACTTTAAAGCCGTGACCTGTTATCGTCTTTATGCATGCAGCTCTTATATAGCTGATCTGTCTGAATGCTTCTCTTGAGTCCACATCGGAGATATGGACTTCGATCATCGGTATCGATACCGCTTTGGCAGCATCATATATCGCAACGCTTGTATGAGTGTACGCCCCGGGATTTATCACGATACCGTCGATATTGCCGTAGCACTCCTGTATCATATCGACTAAATCTCCCTCATGGTTGCTCTGCAAGACCTCGACTTCTATTCCGATCCTGTCTGCATGCTTACTTATCATATCAACCAGATCGCTGTAGGTTTGACTGCCGTAAATATCAGGCTCTCTGATACCCAGCATATTTAAGTTTGGTCCGTTTATGACTCTTATCTTCACAATTACTCTCCCAAAAAGAAATCTGTTCCGTATCTTTGCGCCAGCATGTCATAAAGTGTGAGTGCAGTCATGCTGTCTACAACAATGCGCGCCCTGTGAATGATCGCGGGATCATGTCTGCCCTCGATCTTTAATTTTGCTTCCTCTTTTGTATTAAGATCTATCGAATCCTGTTCCTTGTATATGGAAGGTGTAGGCTTTACAGCACATCTAAAGAGTATCGGCATTCCGTTTGTTATGCCGCCGTTTATGCCGCCGTTGTGATTGGTCTTTGTCTCGACATGATCTCCATTCATACAGAAAGCATCGTTAAATTCACTGCCCTTTTTATCGACCATATCGAATGCATCGCCAAACTGTACACCCTTTATTGCAGGGATGCTGTACATGGCATAGGAGAGTCTTCCCTCCACAGTCTCAAACCACGGTTCGCCGACTCCTGCATACATGCCGGTTACGACAGTCTCCAAAACTCCGCCGATACTGTCACCCTCCAGGGCAACAGATTCCATCATCTGACGGATTTTATCAGCTTTTTTCTCATCAAGTACCGGGAAATTCATATCTGACAGTTTCTTTATATCATCCTGATAGTCAATAAAGTCTCTGTCTGTTATCCCTCCGCAGCTTTTTATATGAGTTCCTATCATTATATTCTTTTTCTTAAGAGCAGGGATTACTATCGCACCTGCTGCAACTATCGCTGCCGTTATGCGTCCGCTGAAATGGCCTCCTCCCCTGAAGTCCTCATACCCGTGATATTTTATAGATGCCGTATAATCGGCATGTCCCGGTCGCGCGATACGCGGTCTGTTCTCATAATCCGAACTTCTCTGCACGGTATTTGGTATAAGGATCGCAAGCGGTGAACCTGTAGTCTTTCCGTTAAATACACCGCTAGCAAATATATACTCATCCTGCTCGACTCTGGATGTGGAGATCTTTCCCGAAGGTCTCCTTAGCATAAGCTGGTGCTTTATAAAATCTTCATCTATGTCCATGCCCGGTGCAAGACCGTCAAGCACGGCTCCTATATACGGACCGTGACTCTCTCCGAAAAGAGTCACGCTCAAAGACTGTCCAAATGTATTCTTCATCAGATATCTCCTAAAGCTCAACAATTAACCGTTATCATTATACAAAAAGCTCTATCCGTTGGATAGAGCTTTTAATCATTATTTCTCAAAATATCCGAAGATTATCGAATCTGGTCCGGCGTACGTTCCGATCGTGGATCCTATGCTTACAACAGGCCAGTTCTCAATGTTTACATTACCGTTTGTCTTGCTGGACTCGATAAAGACATTTAGCATGTCCCTGTCATTTCCCGAATAGCCTACAGCATACGGCTTATCAAAATCGATTCCCGTCTCGCTCTCTCTTATTATCTTAAGAGTGGACTCGATAGCATTTCTTCTGCCTCTTGCCTTTGCTATGACTTCTACCTTTCCTTCAACAAGCGTTATTATCGGCTTGATAGACAGAGCGCTTCCAAATACTGCTGCAGCAGCGGATATCCTTCCGCCCTTCTTTAAGTATTCGAGTGTATCAAGAGGACCGACAAGCTTGATCTTCTTCTTGTCATTCTCAAGTGTTTCCACTATCCTGTCATACTCCATGCCCTGCTCTACAAGCTGCAATGCATATTTAACGAGTATCTGCTCTGAAACCGTAGCCATAAAGCTGTCGATGACAGCAACATCCTTTTCAAAGTTGGAAGCGGCTATGCATGCGCTCTGGTATGTTCCGGAAAGACCGCTCGAAAGAGTGATGACTATGACCTTCTCTCCGTTATCGATCGCTTTCTGTATCTCCTGCTCGAAATCATACGGAGTGACCTGACTTGTTTTGGGAAGTATGTCTCCTCCGGTAAGCTTGTTGTAGTATTCCTCGTTTGTAATAGTCTTGCCGTCCAGATACTCCTCTTCTCCAAAGAATATCGTAAGGGGCATGATGCTCAGATTCGCCGGTATACTGTCATTGTTGGGTATATCCGATGCGGAATCCGTGATAATCCTGATTTTTTCCATTATTCATTCTCCAGACTTTTTAATCCACTATTATCAATTTATAACATGTCCACCTATGAACATGTCAACTTTTTGCTGATTTATTATATGTTGAGATTTTATTCTATTTATTATATCATTAACATGTCCATATATGAACATGTTAGATTCGGAGGCAGATATGTACGGCAACTGGAACAGAGACAACAGCACCGATAAGCCTGAAGGCACATTTTCGATAACGGCGCTAGCAAGGACCTGCGGGGTCAGCCGTGCGACAATACTTCGCATGGAAAATGAAGGCCTGCTTGAGCCTGCCTATATCGATCCTGCAAATTCTTACAGATACTATGACTGCAAAAGCGTTGCTGAAGTTATAAGGATATTAAACTATCAGAGACTGGGATTTAAAAAGAAGGAGATCGCTGATCTTTATGAAGATCCCCAGAGTATACGCGCCAGCATAGCAGAATTAAGGGATCATCATGAATTCATTCTCAGAGAGCTTGAGGAACTGAGTCTTAAGATAAACGAGACAAACGATATACAGATCAGAGAGACAGAAATACCGGAAAGCCATTATTACGTTAAGTATTCCCGCATCATTTACGGTCCCGAGCATGTAAGAAGACTGGCGCTTAACGGTCTTAATGAATTTATAAACGCAAACATGAGAGGTACCGGCGAGAGGATCATGATGCTTCATGTGGCTGATGACAATGAAATGATCGGCAGTTTCGATCACAAGGAGCATGACTGCAGGCTCCTCATCCCCACCATGAGCAATTTTGATGATGACAGTGTCATCTACATTTCTCCCTACAGAGCACTGACTCTTGTCTGTCGAGGAAACTATTACAAATCTGACCACCTTTTTTCTATTCTGTGGGATGAAGCCGTAAAGAGAGGGCTTAGACCTGTCGGACCGATTAATATAACAGGACTTCCCGAGGTCGTTTTCGACAGCATACCTGGCGGAGACAGCAACATGATCCGTATACTCCTAAAAGTTGAAAATAAATAAGAGGGATGTTTATCCCTCTTATATATACATCTGCATCGGTGTATAGATTATCCCGTCTTCAGCTGTTATCTGATCATCCGTTGCCCTAAATCCCATCTGTTCATAAAAAGGGATAGCGTACGGTGATGAATGAACAGTAAGCGTCTGATACTGTGTCTCTCTTAACAGATAGTCCTGCACCGTCTTTATCAGCTCACTTGCAATTCCCTGTCTGTGATAAGCATCATCTACAAACAGAAGAGAAAGATGGTTTCCGCTCCTTACAGAAGCCACTCCTATGATGTCATTTCCCTTCATGGCAGTATAAACAATGTATTTACCCGCCTTAAAAAGCTTTTCCAGTGTCGAGGAAGAAAGAAATCTTGCAAAACTGTCCGTGCCTTTTTCTCCATACTCCCTGGATTCATATCTTAAAAAAACACGAAAAGCAAGTTCTGTCGCATCATCCCATCGCTCTTTCGGACAGGGGATTATAGTATAGGTTGTCCCGTCTTTTAATCTTCTTAACAAACTTCCGCTCCGGCAGGCATATCCTTTTCTGGAACCATGAGTGCCAGATTTCCCTGTGCATCCTCGGCACAGAGGAGCATGCCTTCTGATACGACTCCCGCAAGTGTAGCAGGCTTTAAGTTGGTAAGTACGAGTACCTTCTTTCCGACCATCTCTTCAGCGCTGTAATACTGCTTGATGCCAGATACTATCTGCTTTACTTCGCTTCCGATCTTTACCTGTGAGCAAAGAAGCTTCTTAGACTTTGCGACTTCCTCGCACTTGATTATCTTTCCTACTCTGAACTGAAGCTTTGAAAAATCGTCATAGCTTATCTCTGGCTTCTTTTCTATATCGATGACTTCTTCATCCTCGGATGTGATCCCGTTCTCGCGTTCATATTCCGCTCTCTGAGCTGCCTGTATCTCTTCTACTTTTGCCATTACTTCCTTAAGGTCAAGTCTTGCAAACAGTATCTGAGGCTTGTCGGTAACCTTTGCTCCGGACTCATACAGACCGTATTTATCAAGATCGTCATAGTCTCTTACAGGCGCATTTAACTGTTCAAGGATCTTCATTGCCGTATCAGGCATGTAAGGGATGAGAAGGTTTGCACCTATGCAGATCGATTCCGTAAGGTTGTACATTACTTCACTGAGTCTGTCCTTTTTAGCCTCATCCTTTGCAAGTACCCATGGTTCAGTCTCGTCTATATACTTGTTGCAGCGTCTGAACAGAGCAAGAACTTCACTGACTGCATCTGCCATACGCATCTCATCCATCTTTTGGGCAGCCCTGTCTCTTGTTTCGCATACGACTGTCTTAAGATCTTCATCCACATCTTCCTTAACGCCTGTTTTTGTCACAACTCCGTCAAAGTACTTGTTGCTCATGGATATAGTCCTGTTTACAAGGTTTCCTATGATATTGGCAAGATCTGAATTAAATCTTTCGACAACAAGATCCCATGTGATGGTTCCGTCATTTTCATAAGGCATCTCATGAAGAACAAAGTATCTAACGGCATCAACACCGAACATATCCGCAAGATCATCTGCATATATGACATTTCCGCGTGATTTGCTCATCTTCTCGCCGCCCTGCAAAAGCCAGGGATGTCCGAATACCTGCTTTGGAAGCGGTTCGCCCAGTGCCATAAGGAAGATGGGCCAGTAGATCGTATGGAATCTTATGATATCCTTGCCAATAAGATGAAGGTCTGCAGGCCAGAATTTCTTATACAGTTCACTGCTGTTGCCGTCTGCGTCATATCCTATTCCGGTTATGTAGTTTGAAAGGGCATCAAGCCATACATAAACTACGTGCTTGTCATCGAAATCAACAGGGATACCCCATTTAAAGCTTGTTCTTGATACACAGAGATCCTGAAGTCCCGGTAAAAGGAAGTTGTTCATCATCTCATTCTTCCTTGAAACCGGCTGTATGAACTCAGGATGAGTATTTATATGCTCTATCAGTCTGTCAGCATATTTGCTCATCTTAAAGAAATATGCCTCCTCCTCGGCGGGAGTTACTTCTCTTCCGCAGTCCGGGCATTTGCCGTCTACTAACTGACTCTCTGTCCAGAAGGATTCGCAGGGTGTGCAGTACATGCCCTTGTAGGATCCCTTGTAGATGTCTCCCTGATCGTAAAAACGCTTGAACATCTTCTGGATCTGTCTCTCGTGATCGGCATCGGTAGTCCTGATGAATTTGTCATATGATATATTGAGTATCCTGCATATATCCTTGATGATATTGGATACATTATCCACAAACTCCTTAGGCGAGATACCGGCAGCCTTTGCTTTTTCCTCTATCTTCTGACCATGCTCGTCAGTTCCTGTCTGGAAGAAGACATCGTATCCCTGCTGCCTCTTATATCTGGCGATCGCATCTGCCATGACTATCTCATAGGAATTGCCTATATGAGGCTTTCCCGAAGTATATGCGATAGCTGTTGTAAGATAATACTTTCCTCTGTTCATAATATATAGCCTTTCATTTGAAATATGATTCAATACAGGATGTGCCAATCGGCACATTGTTTATTCTATCATAGTTTTTTCGTGAAAAAAAGACAACCGGCTCATCAAATGTGACTGCCGGCTGTCCTTATCATATCTGTCTCATCTAAAATGTATTACTCTTCCTCAGAATAGCTTACGCTCCACTCAGAGATAGTTCCATCAGCGAGCATCTTCTCGATAGCTGAATTGATCTTGTTAAGAAGCTCTGTATTGCCCTTCTTAACAGCTATGCCGTATTCCTCTGCTTCGAATGCGCTGGGATCTTCAACGATCTTAAGGTTAGGGTTGTCCTTTACATACTTCTGAGCTGTTGCTGAGTCGATGACTACAACATCACATTTACCGTTATTAAGTTCAAGGATAGCTTCTGTACCCTTCTTGAATGCTTCATAGTCATATCCGAGTTCCTGAACACAGTTCTCGCCTGTATATCCCTGGATAACAACGATCCTCTTGTCTGCCATATCAGCAGCTGTCTTTATGTCGGAATTCTGATCAACGATCATGACCTGAGTCGCTGTATAGTAAGGTATAGAGAAATCAACTGACTTTGCTCTCTCTTCTGTTATGGTCATACCTGAGATTACTGCATCGATCTGACCGTTCTCAAGCGCGATGAGCAAAGAATCGAATTCCATGTTCTCTATTGAGATATCCATTCCTGACTGTACGCCTATCTCCTTGGCAATAGCCATATCGATACCGTCGTACTCACCGATAACGCCTGCAGCTGTTACATACTCAAAAGGAGGGAACTCGGCGTTGGTACCGAACTTGATGCCCTTTGAACCGCCGCATGCGCAAAGCATGACTGACATCATCGCAGTTAAAAGTAATACTGATAATAACTTTTTCATATCTTTCTCCTATTCTTCTTATATATATGTTTATTATGTTTGAAAATTGATAAACATCAGTTTAGCAAATTCTGGGATTATGTCAAGGCTTGCATCATTCTCCGACTACTACGGCCTTGCTGCCTTCATTTGTATCGCAGATCAGAACCGCTGATCCCCTGCAGCTTATATATGCACTGCTTCCCTTAAAGAAATCCTTTGCAACAACATTGAAATCCTTGTCTATGATATCGTAGTTGTATCCGTCCTCTGTAGCGAGTGCGTATCCGTAGCAGTTGAATGCAGAAGCATCCTTGTATATCTTAAGCTCATTCATGTCAGCGTCAAGATATCCCCACTCGTGCGTGTTTTCATTGCCGACAAAGTATCCGTCTACTGCATCTTCCTTTTCACAGTATGTCCATCTGCTCTCATCATACGTTACATCGCTTCCGTATGTCTTGTAGTTTCCTTCATCTGCAGCAATCTGCCTGAATGAATTTGTATCAAAGTAGCAGATAGTCTTGTCTGAATTTGCATAGCGCATCTCAACTACATTCTTATCGTCTGTTCTGTAGAATACGTAGTATGTATCATAAGGCTCTTCGACAGTAGTCGTATAGACCTCATTGCCGTCCCAGTCAAAGAATCTGATGTCACAGTTCTTGCCGTCTTCCCTTGATCTTGTGGTGATAAGAGCTATTTTGTCTGTCATGGCAGTAGAATAGCTCCATGATCCGTAATAGTTCAATGCATAGTCTTCGTTGTAGATCATGTTGTTATCAAGATCAAAGAACCACATCTTTATGGCATTGTTAGCATGCTTTACGCAGATACATCTGTCTTTTGAATATCTTCTGGTATCCCAGTCAACACCCATATCCGTATTAAGTTCCTTTACGCTTACGGGATCGCCTTCCTCTATTCCGCATAAAGAACACTTCTTGGGTGAATCGATAGTTGCAGCTATCCAGTCATGTCCGAGTGCCTCGCCTTCTGTCTTGCCGCACTTCTTACAGGTCTTGGGTGTCTCGCAGGTTGCCTCTTCCCAGTCATGTCCCTTTGCTTTGCCTTTAGTCTCTCCGCATTCCTTACAGGTCTTTGGATGTTCACAGTCGGCATCCTCCCAGTCATGTCCGAGTGCCTCGCCCCTTGTCTTTCCGCACTTTGAACATGTCTCAGGCTCTTCACATGTTGCATCCTCCCATTCATGCTTGATGCAGCAGCCGTTTAACATCAGTGCACAGAGCATGATAAATAATGCAGTAAATACCAGTTTCTTCTTTTTCATACTAACGTTTCCCTTCTTTCCATTATTTGTATAAGGATAAACATCAGTTTAGCAAATTCTAGGGCAGTGTCAAGATTTTTTCCCACAAAGAAAACAGCCCGCGGTTCTTACCCACGAGCTACTTCCTCTTCCTTCAATAGTTTCAACCCTTCATAGGATTCCTTCAACTACTGATAGAATACCAAAACAAGTGTAATAAATCTGATACAAATCATGAATTCTTATATCATAAAATGAATTTTTTCACACCTGCAAACTTATTTACGAGTTTTTACGACTCTTTACTAGTTTTGTTTTCTTTTACGACTCTTTATTATTTTTCATTACGGCATGCAGTAACCGATTCTGAATATAGAAACAGCCATACTGGCTTTTGCCACTATGGCTGTTATGATTACTCTTATAATCAATCAAAATATCGCATAAATTATATCAATACTTTGCTTAAGAATACCTTTGTTCTCTCCTGGGTCGGATGATCAAATACTTCCCTTGGATCTCCGCTTTCCAGAACCTTTCCTTCATCTATGAAAAGGAGTCTTGTTCCCACTTCCTTTGCAAAACCCATCTCGTGTGTTACGACCACCATCGTCATGCCGCTCTTTGCAAGATTCTTCATTACATTCAAAACCTCGCCTACCATCTCTGGATCGAGCGCCGATGTGGGTTCGTCAAAGAGCATGATCTC
>JAGCXJ010000204.1 GCA_017961385.1 Lachnospiraceae bacterium | reverse complement strand
GGCATGTATAGTGCTCATGTTTGTCGGGATGTATTTGACACTTTCGACAAAGAATGCGATCTATGCAAGTATCCTTGCACCCGTCGGTATGATAGCAGCTATTTCTTCGCTGATAATCGGTCATATAAACGGAACACTGTGCTGCCCGTATTGCGGGGCATCATTATATAGAAACAACAGAAAATACTGCTCTTACTGCGGAAAGAGGATTAACTGATAAAACGAAAAAAGAACAGCGCCTGGAAAAACTTATATGTGCTGGATAACAGATCGGCACAGATTTTATGAAAGCGAGAATACAGATAATGAACGAAATTGAAAGAAGAGAAGTTAAAGAAGCTATAGATGCAGCCGATGATGCGCTGTATCATTTAAAGGAAGCAAGAAGCTGTTTAAGCAGCGCCAGCAACTGGGGACTGTTTGACCTTTTAGGCGGCGGATTTATATCGGGCCTTTTAAAGCATAGCAAGATGGGAAGAGCGGAATCCGAGGTTGAAGCAGCCAAGGCGGCACTTACAAGATTCAGCAAAGAACTTCATGATGTCAGCGGATACAGCTCAATACATATCGACGGTCTGTTAACCTTTGGAGATTTCTTCTTTGACGGATTTTTGATGGACGTGATCGTACAGTCCAAGATAAGCGATGCAAAGAAGCAGTGTGATAAGACGATCAAACAGGTTGAGAGCATTAAAAAGGAACTTGAAGCAAGAAGGTAGGGTAAAAAGGGGGATGAGATGATACTTGGATTTGTGATATGGAGCCTAATGGCTCTTATGATCGCCGGACTTGGGATATATTCACTTAGATCAGAAAAAGCCGTGGGATTCTTTGCAGGTGTTGAGCCACCAAAGGTAAAGGATGTAAAGAAGTATAACAAAAGTGTTGCCGTGATGTGGTTTGTTTATGCAACGCTTTTAGAGATCTGCGGGATACCGCTTCTGTACCTTGAGCAGAATTCCGCTGGATTTGTCCTGCCGATCCTAGGTACTGTTTTATTTTCGATTGCACTTATCATTGTATATACTCTGATAGTAAACAAAAACAAGGCATAGCAGTTTATTGCAGACAGGATATGAACGGATTTAAAACAAAGAAAGAATGGTTTTAAATCAGTTTATGAGCTGTTTGACCAAATACAGCAAAACAGATTGAATTCATACGAGAGATTTAAACGTGATAACATTATAGAAATTAAAAAAAGCCTAGAGTAAGTCGTATAGATAAGGAAAAACAGCAATCTTGAGTTAAGTAGAGAAATGAGGAGTTTACATGCCTATATGGTTGATAGTGATCATAATTCTAGTACTGATATATCTGATATACAGTCTATTCTCATGGATAGGAGATCATATAGTTTACTTATGTATTACAGCAGTGGCCATTGCATTGATAGTAGCTTTGGGGAGATACTTTGTTAGTGCCGTACCTGCATTGATAGCAATAGCATTAGTGGGATTTGGCTGCTATCGGATATACAAATACTTTGAAAAAAGGGAAGAACAGAAAAAGGAACTCAACAAGAAGAAATAATATATAGAAGAGGTGGAAAAACTTAAGCTTGATTCTGAAGTCGAAGAGGTATTGATCAAAGGGTATTCTTTCGTCGAATCATTGAGGGCATACAACGATAAGATTCCTGATGAAAAAATGTCTGAATCTATTGATCAACTGGAGAGCACGACTAAAAAGATCTTTGATGAAGTCAGATTACATCCTGATAAAATAAGCAAACTGAGAAAACTGATGGATTATTATCTACCGACTGTTGATGGGATTCTATCAAAATATGCCGGTTATGATGCCAATGAGATATCAAGTGAGAATATTGAAGACTCTAAAGCCAAAGTGTCGGAATCCATGGATATCATCAATGAGGGATTCAATAATATTCTAAATAGCTTGTTTTCCGAAGACAAAATGGATATTACTTCTGAAGTGGTAGTTCTTAAGCAAATGTTTGAGGGAGACGGTTTGATCGATCCGAGGATAAAAAAGAACAAAGAAAGCGAGAATAATGAGCTGAAGAAGTAATAGCAACTCTAAAAACGGTCCAGGTTATATCATATTTTTGATAGTTTGTGCTGCTTTTACGGATTACTTTTCATCGATCGATCCGGGGCAAATCCTTTATTTTGTCAATAAACTATAAATGTATCAGTCTAAGGAACTTCAAATGAAGTTCCTTTTTTGCATGGACTCAAGTATAACTTGAGTTTGATGTTGAAACTTAAATCCATACTTGCTACTATAGAATCAGGGTTTCTCCTATCATTGTTTATAGGAGGAAAACTTATGGACAGATATGAAACATCTTTAAGACCTGCGGGAGGAAAAAGCATGAGCTTAGCAGAAAATATCAAGGCATTAAGAGAAGAGAACAACCTCACGCAGGAACAGGTTGCAGAGTCTTTAGGAGTGAGCTTTCAGGCTGTATCGGCATGGGAGAGGAATGAGTATAAGCCCGATACTGATAAGCTCATAAAACTGGCTGAACTGTTTGATGTATCCATTTCGGCTATCGCGGAAGAAAAACATAAAGCATTCAAGACAAAAGAAGCGATATACAACTGGGAGCACATGAAGACCTATGTAAAGACTACTGCAAGAAATCTCGGACTCTATGAAACTCTAAAGGCAGTAGATTACGCAGTGGAAGCTCATGAAGGACAAAAGAGGAAGCGCTCTTACGTACCATATATATATCATCCTCTGAATCTTGCATGTCATGCGCTTTCCATGGATATTCTAGAGGATGAGATCATTGCGGCATGCATGCTCCATGATGTTGTTGAAGACTGCGGAAAGAAGCTTGAAGAACTTCCGGTAAATGACGAGACAAGGGAACTGGTAAGGCTTCTTACCAGAGAGAAAGCTCCTCAACAAAAGCGTGACGAGATAAACGAGGAATACTATCAGGGGATAACGAAAAATCCCAAGGCTGCGCTCATCAAATGCATGGACAGATGCAATAACCTTACAACCATGTCATGGGGATTGAGCAGAGACAGGATATATCGGATGATAAAGGAAACAGAAGAATACTATCCCAGACTGATAGAGGTCATAAAGGCGACGCCTAAGTACAATAATGCAGCCTGGCTGTT
>JAGCXJ010000203.1 GCA_017961385.1 Lachnospiraceae bacterium | reverse complement strand
TAAAGAGTATAAGATCGATCAGTGGAGAGCCGGTATGCTTATGGCTTCCTGAAAACATGAGAAAGCCTGTAACAAACGAGTATGTTCAGGGTGTGGAAGTAGAATCTGACTATGACGGTATTGTACCTGAAGGCTTTGAGATCATAAATCTTCCCTCATCAGAATATCTGTTATTCAGAGGCGAACCCTTTGAACAGGAAGACTATGAAGCAGCAATAACAGAGATCTGGGATGCAGAGAAGAAATATGATCCTGCGTTTATTGGTTATGAATGGGATGATAAGAATCCCAGGATACAGCTTGAACCTGTCGGAGAAAGAGGATATATCGAGCTTGTAGCCGTGAAAAAAGCAACTGCTTGACATATGAATATTTAGATGATAATATTCATGGTGAAGATTTGATATTAAATATTCACGAAAGGATATTATCATGGCAGGTGGTTTTACTGAAGAACAGAGAAATATCATAAGGGCCGAACTGATCGCTGCAGGATCTGAACTGAGCGTTAAGTGCGGCATTAAGAAGATGACCGTAGCCATGGTGGCAAATGCTGCCAAAGTTGCGGTCGGTTCTTTTTATAACTTCTTTGATTCAAAAGAGAGCTTTGTTATCGCTCTCATGGAGGAATATGAGAAAAATGCAATGAAACAGATGTCGGAGCATTTTTCGAATGACGGTACAATTACTCTAAAAGAATTCTTAAGTATATACAGGGAGAATTATAAGCCCGAAAACAACTTTCTTTTGCAGATCGGATTAAATGACTGGGTCTGGTTTAAGTATCATTTAAAAGACAGTGTTTATCTTAATAAGACAAGTGAACTTGAAAAATATGAATTAATGTTTACAAAGATTAAGGGGATAAGACAGGATGCAGACCCGGGAGTAGTTGTCAATTTCATCAAATCAATCTATGCCATGTATCAGAACAGAGACACATTATTTGAGGAATCTCTTCAGACAAATGTAGATCTGATATTTGATTCCATTTACAGATATTTAAAGGAGGAGTGTTAAATTATGCTTATACCTATGATCATATTTGAGGGTATTGTATTAAGTTTTATTATACTTATTGCCTGCGTAGTCGGAATAGCCAACGGACCCGTAGCTCTGGTTTCCTTGTATGAAAGAGAGGTCTGGGACAGATGTATAGAAAATGGGCTGATTACTGAAACTGAAATAAAAAAGAATGCCAACCGATTTAAGCTATTCAGTATTCCCTTAATGCTTTTTGTGGTTCTGTTCTCAGTTTATGGAATAAACGGTGCAAGGTCATTTTGGGAAGGCTTTATCCAGATGACTGTAATTTTACTTATCGAAGGATTATTTGACCGTCTGTTCATCGACTGGTACTGGGTAGGAAAGACAAAAGCCTGGAACATAGAAGGAACAGATGACTTAAGACCTTATATATATGGAAAAACCCTTATCATTAAATGGGGCACCACTCTGGTTGGTTATCCTGTAATAGCTGCTATTATTGCCGGTGTAGTTACTCTGATCACGAAATAATGTGTTATAATACATTCATAAATATGAAAATCAGGAGGTAACCAATGAGAATGCGAGATAACTACTCGGTGCAGTTCTAATACTGGCAGCAGGTTGTACCGAGGGAAATAGAAATATATGTTGTCAGGAGACTGCACCTTTCAGGGAAACTTATTTGATTTAAGAAAGGAAAGCAGTAATGAAAAAAACAAATGAAGAATTAAGAAAAATCTGGAAACAGGAAGAGGACATCGCACACATCAAAGGCTGGGATTTTTCCTATCTGAACGGAAGATTTGAATCCGATGATGATATCCCGTGGGATTATGAGAAGATAATAAAACAGTATCTGAAAGATGATATGAAGCTTCTTGATTATGATACCGGCGGAGGAGAGTTTCTCTTAACTTTGGATCATCCGTATGAGAATACGGCAGCTACGGAAGGATATCCGCCTAATGTAGAGCTTTGCAGCAAAACGCTGTTACCGCTCGGGATCGATTTTAAAGAGTGCGATGACTGTTCAAGGATCCCTTTTGATGATGAAGCATTTGATATCTTTATCAACAGACACGGAGATTTTGACCCGCGCGAGATATATCGCCTGCTAAAGCCGGGCGGGATATTCATAACTCAGCAGGTCGGAGATCAAAACGATGCAGATCTGGTAAGAATGGTCCTGCCGCAGATTAAGTCGGCGTTTCATGATCATAATCTTGAAGCAGGGAAAAAGAGATTTCTGGATGCGGGATTTGAGATACTTTCATCAGATGAGATCTTTGGATTGATCAGGTTTTACGATGTGGGAGCGTTTGTATGGTTTGCGCGTATCATTGAATGGGAGTTTTTGGATTTTTCTGTAGATAAATGTTTTGATCGATTGCTGAAACTGCAGGAAGTGATCGATAAAGACGGTATAATAAAAGGCACAACTCACAGATATTATATCGTCGCTAAAAAGAAATAAAGATTTTGAACAGCCACCTGTCTGATGAGGCAGGTGGAAATTTTTTTTAAATAGGTGTTGACATTTTATATTTGATACAATATAATATGACCAAAGATAAAGAAAAGCACCAGGAGGTTCATATATGAGATTTGCAGTCAGATATTATACAAAGACAGGAAATACAAAGCGTCTTGCAGAGGCGATATCAAAGGAACTGGGAGTGGAGGCATTACCGATCAGCGAGCCTGTAGACGAACAGGTAGACTTCCTTTTTATGGGAAATTCATACTATGCTTTTGATATAGATCCAGAGGTAAAGAAGTTTGTTTCATCTCTTGATAAAGAGAAAGTAGGAAAGATCGTGAATTTCGGTTCGGCCGCAATGTTGAATTCGACATATAAGAAGGTTAAGGCGGTTGCCGACAAGGCAGGTATAGCAATGGATGAAAAGGAATTCCACTGTAAAGGGGAATTTAAAGGCATTCACAAGGGAAGACCCAATGAAAATGATCTTAAAGAAGCAGTAGAGTTTGCAAAACAGTATAAGTAGTAAGAAACGGAGGACAAAAAAATGGGATTTTATGATCAGAGTGTAATGACAGCATCAGGTGAAGAGATATCTATGAGAGATTTTGAAGGAAAGGTAGTTCTTGTTGTAAATACAGCTACCGGTTGCGGCTTCACTCCTCACTACAAGGATATTGAAGCAATGTATGAGAAGTATCATGAAAAAGGCTTTGAAGTTGTAGATGTTCCGTGCAACCAGTTTGCAGGACAGACTCCCGGAACGGATGAAGAGATACATGAATTCTGTTCACTTAAATACAATACACAGTTTCCTCAGATGAAAAAGTCAGATGTAAACGGTGAAAATGCGATCCCTCTGTTCAAATACCTTAAAGAGCAGAAAGGCTTTGAAGGCTTTGGAAAAGGCCCCGCAGCAATAGCTATGAGTGCAATGCTTAAAAAGATCGACAAGGATTACAAGAACAATCCCGAGATCAAATGGAATTTTACCAAGTTTGTTATTGACAGAGGCGGTAATGTTGTGGCAAGATTTGAGCCGACGGCAAAGATGGAAGAAGTAGATAAATGCGTAGAAGGACTCATGTAGACTATGGCTCAGGAATATGAACAGCTGTTACTGAAAAATCAATTGTGTTTTCCGCTTTATTCTTGCGGCAGAAAGATAGTAAGTGCGTATACGCCATACTTAAAGCCGCTGGGACTTACCTATACTCAGTATATAGTTTTCATGGTTCTGTGGGAGAAAGAAACCGTAAACGTCGGTCAGCTGGGAAGTATTCTTCATCTGGATGCAGGTACGCTGACACCGCTTCTTAAGCATCTTGAAAAGGATGGTTATATAACCAGAGAACGTTCAAAAGAAGACGAGAGAGTTACGATAATAAGCATAACCCAAAAAGGAACGGATCTGAAAGAAAAATGTAAGGATATCCCGCAAAAGATCGTTGCGGGCAATACACAACTGAGTGAAGAAGATGCAGCTAAACTTTACCAGTTGTTATATAAATTCTTAGATGACTAGAAACCGATGAGTAAAAAAGCTTTCCTTGAAAGGAAGGCTTTTTTTTAATTGGGGACTTGACAAATACTAAATGTTAGTCTAAACTAACAGCCGTAGATAGATATATATAACCACAAATAGACAGGACTTATCAAATAAGGAAAAGGAAAGAGTATGAATTTAAACAATGCAGAAATCGGAACTGAATACAAGATAACAGATGTTGATACCGGCGGAGATGAAGAGATGGAAAGCTTTCTTTTCTCGCTCGGTTGCTACAGCGGAGAGAACATTACCGTGGTTGATAAAAAGAAAAATCTGGTCGTATCAATAAAAGATGCACGTTATAATATCGATCCTGAACTTGCTTCTTCGATCTATATCTAGGTTATTGCATCAATTCAATGCGTCAGAAAAGATATTTTATATCTCAAAAGTAGGAGGGAATTATGAGAATCGCACTAACGGGAAATCCCAACAGCGGAAAGACCACAATGTACAATGCGCTGACGGGAAGAAACGAAAAGATCGGCAACTGGGCCGGTGTAACTGTTGACAGGAAGGAAAGCGTTATCAAGTCAAAGTATAACGAAAGCGGCAAGGAGCTTATTGCGGTAGACCTTCCGGGAGCATATTCAATGTCCCCGTTCACATCCGAAGAGAGCATTACAAGCAGCTATGTAAAGAACGAACATCCGGATGCGATCATCAATATCGTAGATGCAACAAACCTAAGCAGAAGCCTTTTCTTCACAACACAGCTTTTGGAACTTGGAATTCCTGTAGTTGTTGCTCTTAACAAGAGTGATGTAAATGATAAAAAGGGAAACAAGATCGATGAAAAGAAGCTGTCAGAAAAGCTTGGCTGTCCTGTTATAAAGACTGTATCTACTACGGATTCAGGCATCAAGGAAGCTGTGGCAATGGCGGCAAGCCTAGAGGGAAAAGGACAGAAAGCTCCTTATCATCAGGGAGATATTGACCTTTCTAGCAAGGAAGAGGTTGAATCAGCAGATAGAAAGAGATTTGATTTTGTAAACGAGATCGTTAAGGATACAGAAGACAGAAAAGTTCTTACAAAAGACAAAACCAAAGGTGATGCTATCGACAAGGTTGTTACAAATCCCGTTTTGGGACTTCTTATCTTTGCCGGCATCATGTTTTTAGTTTTCTATATCAGCCAGACTACTGTAGGTACCTGGCTTGCCGATATACTCGTCGGATGGATAGAATCATTCCAGGAGTGGGCAGGAGAAAAGTTAGGAGATGCAAATCCTTTGCTTTATGCACTTTTGATAGACGGAATAATCGGTGGTGTCGGAGCCGTTGTCGGATTCTTACCTCTTGTTATGGTAATGTATTTCTTGATCGCTCTGCTTGAGGATTGCGGATATATGTCAAGAGCAACAGTTGTTCTTGATCCTATCTTTAAGAAGGTCGGACTTTCAGGAAAATCCGTTATCCCTATGATAATCGGAACAGGATGCGGAATCCCTGCGATCATGGCATGTCGAACCATAAAGAATGAAAGAGAGAGAAGAAGTACGGCAATGCTTGCAACATTTATGCCGTGCGGTGCTAAACTTCCCGTAATCGCTCTTTTTGCCGGAGCGTTCTTCCCTGAGTCAAAATGGGTAAGCTTTATCTGCTACATGCTTGGTATAGTACTGATCCTTCTAGGCGCTTTGCTCATCAAAGCGATCACCGGAATGAAATACAGAAAGAGCTTCTTTATAATTGAGCTTCCGGAATATAAAGTTCCCAGCATAGTAT
>JAGCXJ010000202.1 GCA_017961385.1 Lachnospiraceae bacterium | reverse complement strand
GACGATATTACCGTTCTTGTATCCTCTGGCACCGACTCTTATCATCACGAAATCTATACCCTGTTCCTTGATACGGCTGAAGTCGATATCCTTCTGATACCTTGAAACATCGATTCCCATGAATGATATATTCTTGCCGTCAGCCATGTATTTAAGCTTTCCGCCGGACTCTACAAGATTCGTAAAATCATAGTTGTTCTTTTCTATCTTGTCGTTAATCGTTATCCACTCTTCGGAACCGTCTCTGTATGTTACCTTGACATGCTTTCCGTCATTTAGATCAGGGGTAGGAGAAGGAGTCGCACTTACAGATGGCGATACCTTGACTGTCGGGGTAACACTTAGATCGATCGGATCATCATCATTATTATCTCTTTCAGGATAAAGGTTCCAGATATCAAGATCGGATGCAACTCTCTTAGTGACATCAGCTTCAATACTTACACCGCTCTCCTGGGGCTTTACTGCATCTGTCAAAACAGCATAGACATCATTATCCTTCTTTGGCGTAGGTCTCTTATCCTTGTTAACGGATATTACGACACACAGTACCAAAAGAATGAAAAAAGACACTCCCAGAGCAGTATATATGATAGGCAGACCGCCGTTATTCTCTTCAAAATCGTCGTCTAGTCTCATTTACCTATAATTGCCTTCTTCGGGCACTTCTCCAAACACGTACCGCATTCGATGCATTTCTCATAATCTATCTTTGCAAGATTGTCTTTAACTTCTATGGCTTCGCTCGGGCAGTTCTTTGCACATATTGAGCAGCCTATGCAACCAACGCTGCATGCTTTCATAACTTCAGGACCCTTGTTCTTTGAACTGCAAGCGACACAAACATGACTGTCATATGGAATTAGTTCGATCAGGTTGTTTGGACAGGCACTGACACACGCACCGCATGCCTTGCATTTTTCCTTGTCAACTACAGCCACTCCATCAACTACATGAATCGCATCAAAAGCACAGGCTTTCACACAGTTGCCGTATCCCAGACATCCGTATTCACAGCTTTTAGGTCCCCCTGCCGGGACAAATTTCATCACTCTGCAGTCTTCGCTGCCTGTATATTCATAAAGCTTATGAGTCTTTTCACAGTCTCCCTGACATTTAACAAATGCTGTCATTCGCTTAGACGCTGCAGCTTCAACACCCATTATCGAAGCAATTATATTCCCGACAGTCTCACCGCCTACAGGACAGGCATTTACCTTAGCCTCACCCTTAACGATAGCACTGGCAAGACCGCTGCAGCCTGGATAGCCGCAACCGCCGCAGTTGTTTCCGGGAAGAGCATTTAAAACCTTCTCTTCTCTTTCATCTGTTTCAACCTTGAATTTTATACCGGCAATACCTAAGAATATCCCGATAAAGAGTCCAACACATCCGACAAGGATTGTTG
Organism: Lachnospiraceae bacterium; assembly: GCA_017961385.1. Taxonomy (GTDB): domain Bacteria; phylum Bacillota; class Clostridia; order Lachnospirales; family Lachnospiraceae; genus Colinaster. The sequence continues at coordinate 3,049 of JAGCXJ010000202.1, read as the reverse complement.
CCGTTAATATTCCTGAAATCATATACTATCCTCTCTAGGACGATCAATTTAATACCGCGAATCCGCAAAATGCTATAGCCATAAGTCCTGCCGTTATGAGTACCATGGGCATTCCTTTTACAGCCTCGGGGAAATCGTTATATTCAGTCTTTTCCCTGATACCTGCCAGAATAATGATGGCTATGCAAAATCCGAGTGCGGTAGCAAAACCATTAACTGTTCCTGCAAGGATCCCGTATTCCTTCTGTACATTTGTCAAAGCCACGCCAAGGACCGCACAGTTTGTCGTTATAAGCGGAAGGTAAACACCGAGAGCCTTGTAGAGACTGTCAACAAATTTCTTTAAAAACATCTCAACAAACTGTACAAGTGCAGCTATAACCAGAATAAATACTATGGTCTGCATGTATTCCATGTTCATCGGGACTAGAAGATACTGATATATGCATCCTGCAACAAAACTTGAGAGTGTGATAACAAATACTACCGCGCCTCCCATGCCTGCAGCAGTCTTTATCTTCTTTGATACACCAAGGAAGGGACAGAGTCCTAAAAACTGGCTTAAGACAACATTGCTGACGAGAGATGAAGCTATCAGTATGGTAAGAAGTTCTTTTACCTGTATCATTTTTCTCCCCCTTTCGCAGCAAGTTCTTTTTCAATGGCCGCAGCATTTATCTTTGCAGTTGAATCAATATCCTCCTGCGTTATCTCTATATCATCGATCCTTTTTTCACAATCGATCATGCAGTTGGCACAGTCACTGTTGCATCCTGACTGTATCTTTGAAACGTCTTTGCCTTTCTTTGCTCCCTCAATCTTTATCTTCTTCTGTATAGCGCAAAGAAGAGCAAGCACAAAGAATGCTCCTGGAGCCATCTTGAATATTCCAACGGGCGTGAACCACCCAAGCTCATTTCCAAAGAAACTGCATCCGCCAAGAAACTCTCTCAGCATTCCGATAAGTGTCAGCGAAACAGTAAATCCAAGTCCCATACCTATGCCGTCAAACAGACTGGGGATTACAGGATTCTTATATGCATATGCTTCTGCTCTTCCGAGTATGATACAGTTTACTACGATGAGTGGTATGTATATTCCCAGCGACTTGTACAGATCCGGCATATAAGCCTGCAAAAGAAGCTGCATCACAGTAACAAATGTGGCGATGATTACAATGAAAGATGGAATCCTTATCTTATCGGGAATTACCTTTCTTAACATGGAAATGATCATGTTGCTCATAGCAAGTACCGCAGTAGTCGTAAGGCCCATTCCAAGTCCGTTATAGGCAGATGTAGTAACTGCAAGTGTCGGACACATGCCGAGCATCAAAACAAGCGTCGGATTTTCTTTCACAAGTCCGTTAAATAATCTCTCAAGACTCTTACTCATGATCTGCACCTCCCAAATAATTATTGAAATAGTACAGTCCGCAATTGACACCGTTCGTGATCGCATTTGTAGTGATAGTCGCACCGCTTATGGCATCTATCTCATTGTCTGCAGCTGCTCCTGTCTTTGTATATATAAAGCTTTCAACGTTTTTGCCTGCAAACTGAGGCTTTAGGACTTTGTCAGCCTCCATGCCAAGGCCTGCAGTCTCAGAAATGTTAAGGATCGATATTCCGTTAACAGTTCCATCGTTTTTTACACCCATGGTAAATACGATATCACCGCCGTAACCTTCATGAGTGGTAATGGTAAATACATATCCAAGTACCGCACCTGACTGATCTACAGCATCACACAATTCATCTATGGATTCAGATGCAAACCCGTTTTCAGAGAGTCTTGCCAATATCACGTCATCCATAAATGCTTCCTTGGTTTTAAAATCTGCGGCCGAAGTAAATACTTCCTTATATGCAGCCTTTTTATCCTCTGCTTCTCTTTGAGCGATTATTCCCTTGGTATTCTCATTAACTACACCAAGCATTGCTCCGGCAACAACGGTAATTATGAGAAGTATGAGCGTATTCTTTAACATTTCTTTCATCGACGCTCACCTCCTCTTCCAAAAGGCTTGGGATAGGTAAACTTCTCGATTAACGGTACCAGCAGATTAGCGATTATAATCGAGTACGAAACGCCCTCTACAGAAGCTCCGAATATCCTGAATATACCAGTTAAAAGTCCGAGTATGATACCGTATACATACTGTCCCATCTTTGTTATCGGCCTTGTTACATAATCGGTAGCCATGAACCATGCGCCGAGCATGATGCCGCCGCCCGCTAAATGGCAGAATATAAAATATGAATTGAATCCGTAATCACCGAATATTCCAATAACTATCACAAATGTGACAAGATACGTCATAGGAACGATAAGATCGATAACCCCGAGCAGCAAAAGGAAAACCGCGCCGATAAGTATCGCTATCATCGATGTCTCGCCGATCGTTCCTGGAATATAACCGGTTATCATATTCATAAGGTTTACTTCTTCTCCTGCTCGCAACAGTGCAAGCGGAGTAGCCCCGCTGTATCCGTCGCATGCAAAATTGGTCATTGCAGCCGGGAATGAAATAACAAGGAAACATCTTGCAGCGAGTGCAGGATTCATGAAGTTCTGTCCAAGTCCACCAAAGAGCATCTTTACAACAAATATCGCAAATGCAGAGCCCATGATGGGAATATATAGCGGAACAGCTGGCGGCATGTTGAGACCAAGCAAAAGTCCGGTCACGACCGCCGAAAGGTCCGTTACAGAAATCTTTCTTTTCATCACAATGCAACATAAGACCTCTGTCAGAACAGCCGAAGCTATGCTGACTCCTATAACACACAGACTGTATAATCCGAAGTTTATAACTCCGAATACAGTGGCCGGGATAAGAGCTATGATAACGCAGAGCATTATCTTATCCGTGCTGACCTTTGATCTTATATGCGGATTGGATGATACATTTAACAAATCACCCATCATACTACCTCTTTCTCTTAGCGAGAATCGTCTTTCTCATAGATTTTATTGATTGCGTAAGATTACGCTTTGCAGGACAGATGTAGCTGCAGCAGCCGCATTCGCAGCATTCCATTCCGTT
>JAGCXJ010000201.1 GCA_017961385.1 Lachnospiraceae bacterium | reverse complement strand
TGAACTTACGACCGAAAATCTTGCAGAGGTTGAGTCGCATGAAGAGTATTCGATAATGGACAAGGCTCACCGAGTACAGCTGAGTGAGGATTTCCTTGAGATGGCGGGGATCGATACAAACAAGGTAAGAGTAGAAGTCAAGGACGGCAAGATCATTATTTCGAAATAACGGGGCAACCTGTTATATATAGTGAAACTAAGGAGGAGAAAAAATGAATGAGATTGAAAAGAACAGGCTGGGCATTTTTATTGCCGTAGCCTACGGCGTTCCTGCGATCATGAGCATATTCATGTTCATAGGAATGAAAAAAGGGATCGATCTGACGATGTTTGTAAATACTCAGATGCTGTATCCCGCATGCGGAGTCATACTGGGTATGATGATCGCAAGAAACAAGGATGAGAGCCTGCCGCTTGGCGGATTTATAACGACTCTTGTTCTTACAGCGATCCTGATGATCTGCAGCATAGGCCCGGTTATTACAAAAGATATCAAGCTTCCTATACCCGGTATGGAAATGTCGCTATCGACATTGATAGGAAGTCTGATAATGACAGTAGGATCTTTTGTTGCATATGTTCTTTTCTGGGTTTGCGGAAAAAAGAAGAGAGAAGATACAGGTCTTGCAAGAAAAAATATCAAAATGAGTATTCTTATGATACTGCTCTTTTTAGTACTGTATATTCTCAGATTTGTGATATCCGCAACGCTCAGCAATGCATTAAACGGCGACGGTAAAAGCTTGCAGATGTTAAAAGATGCAGTCGTAAATCCAAGAACATTTATGCTTTTGGCTGTTCTTGTTCCCAATTTTGTATTTACATTCATAGCATTCTTTGGTGAAGAATACGGATGGAGATTTTATCTTTTGCCTGTAATGATAAAGAAGTTCGGCTTAAGAAAAGGTGTGCTGCTTCTAGGAATTGTATGGGCTTTCTGGCATATCAATATTGACTTTATGTTCTATTCAGTGGAAACAGGACCTTTAATGTTTGTTGGACAGATCATAACATGTATCACGGTCGGGATATTCTTTGCGTATGCATATCTGAAGACTCAGAATATCATGGTACCTGTCATCATGCATTACATGAATAACAATCTGATAGTTGTATTAGCCGGAGGAGATACGTCAATTCTTCAGAATCAGGTTGTTCATGCAAGAGACCTGCCGATAATGGTGATACAGGGACTTGTCTTTGCTCTGTTTATATTTGCACCGATCTTCGGTAAGATAAAAAAAGAAAGGGTTGAGCAGTAAGCTCAACCCTTGTGTTTATTTCCAGTAATCCAGTTCTTCTTCGTTAAGGCCGATATCCTTTCCGGCAAATACCGGATTCTTCCCTTCAGACTTTTGCTTTTCATAATCCTTTAATGCATCTATGGCAACCTTGCCCAAGATCATGCAGGACGGCAGGTTTATAAGTGTCATGCCTCCCATTGTTATATCTGCCATAGCCCAGGCCGCATTCATCGGAATGATAGCTCCGATAAGAACGACAAGCGCACATATTATATGAAAGATACGCATAAAGTTTTTGGAAGGTCTTTTTTTATGGTTTAGGAATATCAGCGCATTGTCAACGTAGTATAGGTTACCTATCAGAGTGGTAAATGCAAATAAGACCATGGCTGTGGTTATGAATGACGGTCCGATCTTGCCGAATACCGTTGATATGGCGTTCTGTACATATGCTGCACCGGATACCGATTCGCTTCTTTCAACACCGCTTGAAAGACACATGAGTGCTGTCGCTGTACAAAGCAGCAGTGTATCTATATATACGGACAGAGTCTGTACAAGGCCCTGCTTGGCCGGATGAGAGACCTTTGCCGAAGCTGATGCATTTGGTGCGGAACCGACACCGGCTTCATTTGAATAAAGCCCTCTCTTTATTCCGTAGACCATACATGAGCCAGCAACGGAACCGAATATTGCCTTGAAGTTGAATGCATCCTCAAAGATGAGTGCGAACATATGCGGAACACTCTTTATGTTGAAGATGATCACTATTAAAGATATCAGCACATATGCTACACCCATTATGGGAACGATGAGACTGGTAAGCTTGACTATCCTCTTGCCGCCGCCAAGAAGACAATACCCTGTAAGAGCAGCAAATATCACTCCGATCACAAGAGGTGTGATACTACTGTCATAAAATGAATATGCTTCAAAAGTAGACTGCAGATTATATGAACATAAAAGATTGAAGCCTACAGCATAGGTAGCTATGAGAAACAGACAAAAGACCGTAGCCATTTTCGGTGCATGCAGAGCACATTCTATGTAATAAGCTGGTCCGCCGTAGCTTTCTCCGTTTGAATCCTTTCTTTTATATATCTGGGCAAGTGTGCTTTCGATGAATGCCGATGAGGCTCCTATTATGCACATCAGCCACATCCAGAAGCATGCTCCGGGACCACCCAGGCATATGGCCGTGGATACACCGATGATATTTCCCGTTCCTACGCGTGAGGCGGTCGATACTAGCATCGCCTGAAGGGATGAAACGTTCTTTTTATCCTCGGGAGGCTCCTTTAGAAGTCTTACCGATTCGGGAAAGAGTCTTATCTGCACTCCTTTTGTAAGTATAGTGAAGTATATGCCCGCAAGAGCCATTACTATGATAAGAACGGGATAATACATCACGCTGTCAATTTTGTCCAAGATCTGAGTTATCATATGCTCCTCCAAAAATATGTTAAAAATATCTTATCAAAGATATAAGAATTTTCGCAATGTATTATTATGAAAATGTTAAGAAACAGATCATATTCGGATGTTATAATATGCAGGTAGGAAAAACGATCAAAAAGAGGTAATCATGAGAGCAGTTGTTACAAGAGTCAGTGAGGCTTCGGTTTTAATAGACGGACAGATAAGGGGAGAGATCAAAAAGGGATTTCTGATCCTTCTTGGAATACATGTGGATGATACTGAAGAAAAAGCTCTGTGGATGGCTGACAGGATCTGCGGACTGAGAGTATTCGAGGATGAGAACAAAAAGATGAACGTAAGTCCCAAGGATGCCGATGCGCAGCTTTTGATAGTGAGCCAGTTTACACTGTATGCGGATGTATCATCAAGACGTCCGGGATTCACTGATGCAGCAAGACCCGACAAAGCAATACCGCTTTATGAGCTTGTGATAGAGGAATGCCAAAAGCGCGGGTTTGATGTACAGACAGGCGAATTCGGCGCGGATATGAAGGTTTCATCCGTCAACGACGGACCTGTGACCATCATAATAGAAAAATAGTATGAAGATATTTAAGAGAGCATGTTTTATCACAGGTCTGATCCTGACATTATGGTTTTGCATACCGCTTTTAAGTCTCATTCTCAACCTGGGAAATGCAGTAGGGATACTCTTTGGCATTATGCTCATGCTTTACAGCATCTTTATGGATAAAATGCATGACCTGATCCGAAGGCTCAGAGCGGGAAAAACAGGCAGGATAATGATCAATTGCATAACGATCTTAGCGATAGCTGCACTTATACTTTTTATGATCATAGATATCAGTATACACAAAGCAGCTGCTAATAAACCCAAACAGGATGCGACGCTTCTTGTACTCGGATGCCATGTCAGGAAAACACAGCCAAGCCTGATGCTTTCAGAGAGACTGCAGGCAGCGCTTAAATACATGAATGAGCATGAGAACAGTGTAGCGGTCCTGTCGGGAGGTCAGGGATCGGATGAAGATATAAGCGAATCATTATGCATGTACAATTATCTGACAGCTAACGGGATAGCACCCGAGAGACTGTATATGGAGGATCGCTCGACATCCACCATAGAGAATCTTGATTATTCTTATGAAATCATCAAGGCAAACGGGCTGAATGATACTGTCGCGATCGTTACAAATGAATTTCACATATGCAGGGCATCGATGATAGCAAAGAAACTCGGACTTGTGACATATGCGATCCCGGCACATACTCACTGGTGGTTTTATCCGACTTATCTTGTCAGGGAATGGTTTGGAGTGATTTATGAATTTTGCAGATGAAAGAGATCTTAAACTGTTAGATAATGATAGATATACGTTTTTTGTACTGAGACGCATTATGGGAAGTGATTGCGAGCTTTTTATAACGGATCATGAGAAGATCATCATATGCTATAGCAGTGAGCCGTTTCCGGTATGGATATGGACAAGGGATAACGCAAGCGAAACAGAGATGGAAGATGCCTACCTTAAGGCTTATGATAACGGTCTGCTTGACGGAAAGCATAAGTTCAATCTCAAATACGATCTGGCTCAGTACTTTATAAAAAGAGCAAAAAAAGACGGGATAAGTCTGAAGATACTGATCAACATGTATGCATATGACAATCCTGATCCGATAGCGCCGTCTGATAAATGCGACGGGAAATTATATAAATGTGATAAAAAGGATGTTGAAGAACTGGTCCGGTTCCTTGAAGTATTTCATAAAGAGATAGGGATAGATCAAAAGGACACGGAAGGCTACAGAAAAGATGCTAAAGCTTTCATCGATACAGGAAGAATGTTCTTCTGGAAGGATGAGAGCGGAAACAACGTGGCCAGTTGCAAGTATGCACCAGATGGTGATATGGCATCGATAAATCTCGTATACACAAGAGAAGAATATCGCAGAAAGCATTATGCCGAAAACCTGGTATATCAGGTAACAATGATAGCAAAGAATGAGGGATATATGCCAATGCTGTACACGGATGCGGATTATATCGCATCGAATGCATGCTATGAGAAGATAGGATATGTGCTCAGAGGGAAACTCTGCACGATAGGAATCTGAAAGGGTAAGAAATGAAAAAGAAGATTTGTATTTTACTTATGCTGTGCACAGTATTAGCAGCATGTACAGGAAAAAATGATGAAGAAACAAAGACAGAGACAAAAGAAAAACCTGCGGTTTTGATAGAAAAAATCGATGAAACACCTACAGCAGATACCGAAAATGAGCCTGTCAGTGACGATCAGGCAATAACTGCCATAAAGAATTACTGTCATATGATAAATCCGGATCTTGAAAATATAGAAAAAGAAGGTGAATATCCTGTCTACTGGGAAGTAGTATCCAGTGATGAAAATGAGATAGTTGTTCTTTTCAGATCATATACGGGAGCACAGATAAGATACTATATCGATCCTGTTTCAGGAGATGCGTATGTTACTGAATTTGTCCCCGGTATAACATCCGAGGAAGAAAAAACCGATGAAGAACTGAATGTAAGGGACTACTTGGATTAATGTGATATGAAAACGGTAAAGTTTGTATATAAAAGCGAAGATGCAATGAAAAAGATGCATGATTTCTATGACAGGACTCTTGCATCACTAAATGTAAGCTACAGCGAAAGCTATTTTGATACATCGTTTGGAAAGACTCACTGTCTTATGATAGGAGACGAGAACAAGCCAAAGATATGTTCAATACATGGAGGTAACGGTATCACGACTCTTAATCTTAAGCTGTTTCTTCCTCTTCTTTCAAGGTACTGTATCATAGCACCGGATGTGATCGGCATGCCCGGAAAAAGCGAACCATACAGAAACATAAGCAGTAAAAAGGATGAATACGGGTTATGGATCAAAGAGGTTCTGGAACACTTCGATGTTGAGAAGATATCATTTGCGGTCTCTTCATACAGCGCTTCGATGATGCTGTCGTTTGCAAAGCAATATCCTAAGATGGTGGACAGATCTCTGCTACTGGTTCCATCAGGAATAGCTCACGGTCCTTACCTTCCAATGATCTCAAAGATGATAGTACCGTTTGTGAAGTATTTTTTTAAGCCGTCAAAGGATACACTTGATGCAGTGATAGAAACTCTTGGCGGAGAGAGCGATGATATATGGAGAGAATTCTTTGATCTTATGATGAGCTCTTACAAGATGGAACTGAAGGCTCCAAAGGAGTATCACAGGGAAGAACTTGCAGGGCTTGATGCACCTCTTTTCATAGTCGCATCAGGCAATGATATTTTCTTTCCGGCAGACAGAGTATTTAGCAGATCAAAAGAGATATTCAAAAGCCACATAACACTTGTTGAGATTGACAGCAAACATCTTCCTAGTCAGGAAACGATGGATGATATTTGCGCACAGACAATAGAATTCTTTGAGAAAGACAGATGATGATCAAAGGGGAAGCATTATGAAAAAGATAGGACTGATAGGCGGTACAGGACCTGAATCCACACTGATGTATTACAAGGAGCTCAATACAAGAATAGATGAAGCCACTGACGGCAAACACATGCCCGACATAGCTATAGAGAGTGTGGATTTCAGAAGAGCCTGGGATTATGTTACAAATAAGCAGTATGATCTTTTAGCTGATTACCTTTGTGAAAAGATAAACTGTCTAAAATCGGGAGGAGCAGAGGTTATCTCCCTTACGGCTGCGACCATGCATATCGTTTATGATGAGCTGGTTAGGAAAACAGATACATCCTTAATAAGCATCCCTAAGGCTGTCAGCAAGGAAGCTGCGGCAAGAGGATATAAGAAGGTAGGACTTTTCGGGACCATCTTTACGATGGAACAGGACTACATGAAGAAGGATTTATGTGATGCAGATATTGAAGTATTCATTCCCGATAAAGAAGACAGAGAACTGATAGCAAAAAGGATATTTGAAGAGCTGGAGGCAGGAATAGTAAAAGAGTCTACGCTTACAGAATTTCAAAAGATCATAGGAAAGATGCAGGACAGGTATGGTATCGAGGCTCTTGTTTTGGGCTGTACCGAGCTTCCGCTGATATTAAACGACAGCAACTGTCCGGTTCCCTGCCTGGACAGTGTAAAGATCCACATAAGAGAACTGATAGATCAGGCTATGAGTTAAATGGATAGATTATCATGACAAATCTTTATGAAACTTGAACTTCAGATGGATCAATAAGGGAATCTGCCGATGAATTATACTATAAGAGAAATTGAAAAAAGAGATGATAAAGCCGTTGAAAAAATCATACGGGACTGTCTCATAGAATTCGGAGGAGATCATGAAGGAACTGCCTGGGCGGATCCTGATCTTGGAAGGTTTTCTCAGATATATAACAGTGAAGGAAACAGATACTGGGTTGCGACAGATGAAAACGATGTAGTCATCGCGGGAGTAGGGATAGGAAAACTGGACGGACTGGAAAAAGTCTGTGAGCTTCAGAAAATGTACTGCATAAAAAATGCAAGAGGTACGGGAGTATCGCATCAGCTGATCAAAACTGCCTTGGACTATGCCAAAAGATACTATGAACGCTGTTATCTGGAAACTCTTTCAAATATGGTCGCAGCGCAGAAGTTTTATGAAAAATACGGCTTTGTAAGGATCAATGAAGCATTGATAAGGACTGAGCATTTTAACTGTGATGTAAGATATATAAAGGAACTATATTCAGATACTGATGATATAAAAGAAGGAATCACTGATCAGGAAAATAAATGATTTTGGAAGAAAGCCATGATAATACTAATAACAGGAGCATCGCACAGCGGAAAGACGCTTTTGGCGCAGCGCATGCTTGAAAAATACAAATATCCATATATCTGCATAGATCATATCAAGATGGGGCTTATAAGGAGCGGCAATACAGAGCTTACTCCCGAGGATGATGATGAGCTTACGGTTTATCTGTGGCCGATAGTTTGTGAGATGATAAAGACTGCTATCGAGAACGATCAGAATCTTATAGTTGAGGGATGCTATATCCCCTTTGACTGGAGAAAAGACTTTGATGATGAGTATATTTTATCGATACGATTTATCTGTCTTGCATTAAGTGATGCATATATAGATGCTCATTTTGATGATATAAGGAATCATGCATCGGATATAGAATCAAGGATCGATGATTCATACTTGAGAATCGATATGATGAAAGAAACAAACAGGGCATATATTGAAGGATTTAAAAAATCCGGAGAGATGATCACACTCATAGAAGATGATTATGAGAAAGTGATATCAGATCTGCTTAAGGATAAAAGATGATAAGACTGAAAAAAGTAGATAAAAAAGACAAAGATCTTCTCTTTAGCATCAATCAGAAATATCTGTATGAGATGACAAATTTCTATGATGATGAGATGGATGAGAACGGCAATTACGGCTATGGTCATTTTGATGAGTACTTTACCGATCCGCTAAGAGAGGCATATTTCATATACAGTGATGAAATACTGGCAGGTTTTGCCATGATCTGTCCGTATACCATGACAGGAAGAAAACCTGACTATACCATGGCTGAGTTTACGATATTTCCTTCATTCAGAAGAAAGCATCTTGCAATAGATGCGGCAAGACTCATACTGTCTGAACATAAGGGGCAGTGGGAGATAAAGTATAACGAGAAAAACGAAAAGGCAAAGAAGCTGTGGAATACACTGGCAAGATCGTATGAACCTGAAACGATCCATCTGAACGAGGAGGAAACGGTCCTTGCTTTTGAGGTTAAGTGATCAAAGAGGTGGCTATGGGAAGAGATATTACATTAAAATGCGATGAAGGCTTTATAATTATCCGTGTGGGAGCCATTATCATAAGGGACGGGAAATTTCTGATGACAGGGAACAAAAGAGATGATTATCTGTATTCCGTCGGAGGAAGGATCAAGTTTGGAGAAACGGCAAAAGAGGCTGTCGTAAGAGAAGTATTTGAAGAGACCGGAGTAAAGATGGAGATCGACAGGCTCGGATTTGTGCATGAGAACTGTTTTATCGGCGATTCACCTGCAAATATGGGAAAACCGATATATGAGATCTCGTTTTTCTTTTATATGAAGGTACCGGATGATTTTGAGCCTGTCAGTGAGAGCTTTACCGAAGACGGATGTGAAGAATATCTTAAATGGGTATCTTTTGATGAAGAAAAGACTATCTATCCTGAGTTTTTCAGAACAGAGCTTAAGCATCCTCAAAATACGGTAAAGCACATGGTAACAGATGACAGAGATCAATGACCGTTATAGATCTCATCGATGACCTCTTTAAGCGCTTTTGCTTCGAGAGGTCTTTTAAAATATTCAAATGAAGGAACGCATTTGCTCAGTACAAACGCATATCTGTGATCCTTAGGCTGATCGTCTGAATTTATATATTCCCATGCCTTATCAAGCAGTTCTTCCACTGCATCAAAAGATGAGTTATCCCTCTCGTATGTGAGATGAGCCAGCATGATGAGCGAAACAGCTATCTCGCCTGCATGATTTCTGGTTTTCTTTAAGATATTGATCGCTTCATTCCATGAGGCTTGCGCTTCATCATATCTTTTGAGTGCATATAAAATACTGGCTCTGTTGTTTATAAGTGAAGCATACTCATAGGTTTCTGTCGCATCTTTGTCTCTGAAACAGCAGGCTGCCTTTTCATATATCAGAAGAGCCTCTTTTGTTTCCTTAAAGGAAGACAGGGTTGTTGCAGCGTTAATGAGGATCGTTGCTCCTGCAAGCTGATCATTAAGACCGAGTCTTTCAACAAGCTTCAGGCATTCGTTTACGCAGGAAATGGCTTTATCCTTATCACCTGTTCTTCTGTAGTAACCCAGTGCTTCGTTTAATACAGTTAAAAGGCCTCTGTCATCTGACATTTGCCTTGCTTCGTTTTCCCAGCAGGATATGCATTCCCCTGCTTCTTTCATATCATTTTTCTGAAAGCATAGATCAAGGTGATCTATAAATCTTCTTATCTGTATTCCCATTTTAATTCTCTATGTAGTGATCAAGAAGGGGATAGATCCAGTCATCTATATGACTGAATACGAAACCTGTCGATCCTGCCTTGTCGGTACTAAAAGTGTTGTTATCGCTGTAGCCGTTGTAAGGAGCGCTCTCGCCGTCATCGGAAAGGAGAGCTTTTCTTCCGCTCTTTTTTTCAATATAGCTTATGATATCTGATATCGTTACAGAACCGCTGCTGCAACCGTTTACGGGACCGCTTATGAAGTGATCGACAAGGTGAGCGATGAACAGTCCGGCTTCAGCTTCATTTATGAAGCTTAAATGTCTGTCGATATCATCTATGAACATGGGCTTTTGTTCTTTTATATGATCAACGTAGAATTTAAGCCTGCCCGTATAATCATTTTCACCCATTACTACAGGATATCTGACAAAAGAATATCTGTCGTTTTCAAGATATTCAAGTACCGCTCTTTCAGCCTGACGCTTTGTTTCCTGATAATCACTTATCCCGTCAATCCATCTTAAAGGATAGGATGCCGTATCGAACTCATCCTCTGTGATATTGTCATGACACACTGGATAAACAGAACAGGTGGACATCTGTATATATCTGTCGCAGGTTACATGCTCAAGGAGATTTTTTACATCGTTTGAACTGTATGCGATCTTATCGATTATCACATCAAAATGCTGACCGCCGATAGCTTTTATAACGCTTGTTTCATCTGTCCTGTCAAGTATCACATGACCCGTAATTTCATAAAAATCCTGTTTAGAGTTGCCTCTTGTTGCTATCTTTATGTCATGACCCTGTTTTATTAGAGCCTTAACCATTGGTATTCCGAAAAAACGTGTTCCGCCGATCACCAGTATTTTCATTTTGCTTCTCCTAAAAAGTTATGATTCATTATAGCATAAACGCCCTCTTCAGAATATAATAGACAAAAGAGGAGGGATCGCCATGAAGATACTTGTAGTAGTTGATATGCAGAATGATTTCATCGACGGAGCGCTTGGTACCAAGGAAGCAGAAGCCATTGTTGAAAATGTTGCGAAAAAGATAAAAGGTTATGACGGAACGGTCATATATACCAGGGATACGCATAAGCCTGAATATCTGAGTACTCAGGAGGGAAAGAATCTTCCCGTAGAGCACTGCATCGAAAACAGTGAAGGATGGAAGATATCTGATAAACTTCCTGTTGATAAGGATGCAAAGATCATAAACAAGCCGACCTTTGGTTCAAAAGAGCTTGGCCTGTACCTTGAGGAACTCTCAAAGAAGGAAACCATCGATGAGATAGAACTGATAGGACTCTGCACTGATATCTGCGTTATATCCAATGCACTTCTTATAAAGGCATTTCTTCCGGAGGTGCCGGTATTTGTTGATCCTGCCTGCTGTGCGGGTGTTACTCCGCAAAGTCATGACAATGCACTTTTGGCAATGAAGATGTGCCAGATAGGTTTAAGATAAAGGAGAAGTCTATGTTTGATGCAAAGAAAGTAAAAGATGAATGTGTTGCATGGATAAGGAAGTTTTTTGAGGAAAACGGTCCCGGATGCAATGCTGTTTTGGGAATAAGCGGTGGAAAGGACAGCTCGGTGGTAGCTGCGCTTTGCGTTGAAGCACTTGGAAAAGACAGGGTCGTAGGTGTTCTGATGCCGTGCGGAGACCAGCCTGATATAGATATGTCCTATCTTCTGGTAGATCATCTTGGGATAAAATATTATGTGGTAAATATCAATGATGCTGTCGAAGGGCTTAAAGGTGCTATTCCCTCAGACCTTGAACTGACAAGTCAGACGCTTATAAACCTTTCACCCAGAATACGCATGGCTACGGTTTATGCAGTATCGCAGAGCTGCAACGGTCGTGTTGCCAATACATGCAATCTTTCCGAGGACTGGGTTGGATACTCAACCAGATACGGTGATGCCGCAGGGGATTTCAGCCCTCTTGCTCATCTTACCGTACAGGAAGTAAAGGCTATCGGAAGAGAACTTGGTCTACCTGAAGAACTGATAGAAAAGGTTCCTTCAGACGGACTCTGCGGAAAAACAGATGAGGATAATCTCGGATTTACCTATGCCGAGCTTGACAGATATATCAGAGAAGGTGTCATAGATGATAAAGATCACAAGGCTCTCATTGACAGAAAGCATAAGATGAACCTGTTCAAGCTTCAGATGATGCCGGGGTTTGATCCCGGTATAGCCAAACTCGCCGATGCCTGATCTTTCTATTTAGTTCACAGTCATTTCACAGAAATTTAATTGCTTTTAATACTTTTAACTTCTATAATTGTATCGTGCCCGATTGCAGGCACGATACTTTTTGTTAATTGAGGATAACCTTATGGTAGAATTTGACGGACAGAACAGTTACGGTCCCGGCGATCCCGAACAGGGAGGATACAGCGGACGTAATAACAACAATAATTCAGGAAATGATAATAACAATTCGGGAAACAACGGCCAGGGAGGCAATAACAACAACGGAATGCCGCCCAGGAAACAGAGCCTTATGTTCCTTGTTATCGCTGTACTGCTCACGCTTATCAGCATGAGTCTGTTTATGAACTTCTTCTCAAGCGATGCTTCTCAGGAGATCACTTATGATGAGTTCATTCAAAAGCTTGAAGCAGGCGAGATAGCAAAAGTAGAGATCCAGTCGGATCAGCTGCTGATCATACCAAAGTCTGAGGCGACTGAGAACCAGACACAGACGGATACATTCCAGGATCTTTATACGCCGGCATTAAATATGTTCGGCCAGACAACACCGCAGCTGACCTATTATACAGGTATCACAGAGACTGGAGACAAGCTCGTAGAGAGGCTTACTAAAGCAGGTGTCGAGATTAAGACTTATATCCCGGACAATTCCGGATGGATACTCTCAATACTCTTAACATATGTACTGCCTATACTCCTTATCTGGTTCTTGTTAAGCTTTGCATACAGAAAGATGGCAGGAGGCGGCGGACCGATGGGTGTCGGAAAGTCAAATGCCAAGGTATATGTACAGAAGGAGACAGGCGTTACATTTGATGATGTTGCAGGTGTAGACGAAGCAAAGGAATCTCTAGTTGAAGTCGTAGACTTTCTGCACGATCCTTCAAAATATACCAAGATCGGTGCTAAGCTTCCCAAGGGAGCTCTTCTTGTAGGCCCTCCCGGAACAGGTAAGACATTGCTCGCAAAAGCTGTTGCGGGTGAAGCGCATGTACCTTTCTTTTCACTGACGGGTTCGGATTTCATTGAGCTTTATGTCGGTGTCGGTGCGAGCAGAGTAAGAGATCTTTTCAGGGAAGCGAACAAGAATGCGCCCTGTATCATATTCATAGATGAGATAGATGCGATCGGACGAAGCCGTGATTCAAAGTACGGCGGAGGAAACGAGGAAAGAGAGCAGACACTTAATCAGCTGTTGAGCGAGATGGATGGTTTCGATCCTTCAAAGGGTGTACTGGTGCTTGGTGCAACAAACAGACCCGAGATACTCGACAAGGCTCTCCTTCGTCCCGGACGTTTTGACAGACGTATCATAGTAGAGCGTCCTGATGTAAAGGGCAGAGAGGCCATTCTGAGAGTCCATGCTAAGGATGTCAAGATGGATGAAACGGTAGATCTTAAGGAGATCGCTCTTGCAACTGCCGGAAGCGTCGGCTCAGATCTGGCTAACATGATCAATGAGGCAGCGATAAATGCTGTTAAGAATAAGCGTGAATATGTAAGCCAGAAGGATCTGATGGAGTCAATAGAGCAGGTTATCGCCGGCAAGGAAAAGAAGGACCGCATCATGAGCAAGGAAGAGAGAAAGATCGTATCCTACCATGAGATAGGTCATGCTCTTGTAACGGCTCTTCAGAAGAATACCGAGCCTGTTCAGAAGATCACGATAATTCCCAGAACCATGGGAGCGCTTGGATATGTTCTCCAGGTTCCGGAGGAAGAAAAGTATCTTGAGAGCAATGTCGAGCTCAAGCAGAAACTCGTTATTTACATGGGCGGACGTGCCGCGGAATCTATTGTATTCGGAAGCATCACAAGCGGTGCTTCAAATGATATCGAGCAGGCAACAAATCTTGCAAAGAACATGATAACCCGTTACGGAATGAGCGAGAAGTTCGGCCCCATGGGACTTGCTACCATCGAGAATCAGTACCTTTCAGGAAATGCAAGGCTTGAGTGCTCAGATGTTACGGCTGCGCAGATCGATGAAGAAGTCAAGAATATGCTTGCCGAGAGCTATGAGACAGCAAGAAGTCTTCTTTTGGAAAACAGAGAAGTCATGGATAAGCTAGCTGAATTCCTCATTGAAAAGGAAACCATCACCGGCAAGGAATTCATGAAGATATTCAGAGAACTCAAAGGCCTACCCGAGCCTGAAGAAGAAACTGAAGAGTCCAAGGAAGAAAAAGCTGAATCCAATGAAGAAAAGTCTGAGGAGAATAAGGAAACCGAAGATAAAGAGATAAAAGAGACTGAAAATATCGAGGCGACAGAGGAAGAAACCGCAGGTGTTTGATTTTCAGGAAGAACTTCATAAGCTCCCCCATGAACCGGGGGTGTATATAATGCATGATAAGAGCGATGCGATAATATATGTGGGTAAGGCAAAAGACCTGCATAATCGAGTGCGCTCTTATTTTCGTGCAAATATCGGAAGAGGCCCCTGGATAGACAGGATGGTAAGCCTGATAGCCTACTTTGAATATATAGTGACCGATTCCGAGCTTGAGTCCCTAGTCCTTGAGAACAATCTGATCAAGGAGCACAGACCAAAGTACAACACGCTGCTTGTTGATGACAAGACATATCCATATATCAAGGTATCTGTTGATGAACAGTATCCGAGAATAACAATGACCAGAAAAGTGAAGAAGGATAAGGCCAGATACTTCGGACCTTATACTAGTGCGCTCGCAGTGAAGGATACGATAGAACTTGTCAACAAGCTTTGCAGATTAAGGACATGCAATAAGCATATCAGAGAAGGAGAAGCGGTCGACAGACCGTGTCTTAACTATCACATGGATCAGTGCATGGC
>JAGCXJ010000200.1 GCA_017961385.1 Lachnospiraceae bacterium | reverse complement strand
GGAAGACAAAAACTGACATATGACGGGGACTGAATATGAATCACAACGAATCAATTGAAGATTATCTGGAAACTATTCTTATACTGAGCAAACAGAAGCCTGTTGTAAGAAGCGTTGATATAGCAAATGAGATGGGATTTAAAAAACCAAGTATCAGTGTTGCGGTCAAGAACATGAAAGCAAAGGGCTATATCGTTGTTTCTGATGAGGGCTATATAACCTTTACGGAGTCGGGACGCAAACTGGCAGAAACAGTCTATGAAAGACACGAGTTCTTTACCGAATGGCTCATCGGATTAGGTGTAGATAAGGAAACAGCTTCCGAAGATGCCTGCAACATAGAACATGTCATAAGTGATAAGACTTTTAGGGCAATAAGAGATTTTGTCAAATAAGAAAAACAATATGCTCCGCGAAAGCGGGGCATATATTAAGAGCATGAGTTAGATATAACTAACTAAAGAAGTAAAAATAATACTTGAAAAGAATTTTTAATTCGATTAGCCTTGTTTTAGGACGTCCAAATCTTTGATGAAACAAGAGGAGGAATAAACATTGAACAGGGAACAATTACATGAATTTATTTCTGAAAGCACGCGAAATGAAAGCAATATCTGTCAGATAACTGCACTGAAGGATGGAAAGACAGTATATGAGGATTGCTGGCATGGATATGGTGCTGATGATGCAGTGCATGTTGCAAGCGTGACCAAAAGCGTAATGTCTTTGCTTACAGGTATCGCGATAGATAAGGGACTTATAAAGAGCATTGATGACAAGGTACTTGACTATTTTCCCGAGTATCAGGTAAAGCGGGGAGAGAAAACGATCTATGATGTGACTATCAGGCACCTTCTGACAATGAGGGCTCCGTACAAGACTAAAGGAGATCCATGGTCGAAGGTTTGTGCAAGCGAAGACTGGGTAAAGACTTCTCTTGATTTTCTCGGAGGCAGAAAAGGATTAACAGACGAGTTTCAATACTCAACGGTCTGCATACATATTTTGAGCGGCATCCTTTTTAGGGCCAGCGGGATGATAACTGTTGATTTTGCAAACAGGTATTTATTTGATCCGCTGGGAATAAGAAAGCATGAAAACTATTATGCCAAGTCAGCTGAGGAGCATAAAGCCTTTACTATAGAAAAGACACCGAAGGATCATGTTTGGTTTGCGGACAGGGACGGACTTGGAACTCCGGGATACGGACTTTGCATGAGCGCAAAAGACATGGCAAAGATCGGACAGATGTGTCTAGATAATGGGATCTACAACAAAACTCAGATCGTTTCTAAGTCCTGGATAAAGGATATGACGTTACCCAGAGCAGTTGAGGGCAGGATGTTTCGAGGAATGCAGTATGGCTATTTATGGTGGATCATTCATCCTGAGAGCAACGTATATGCAGCGATAGGCAATAGCGGAAACGTTATCTATATTAATCCCAAAGAAAATACAGTTATCGCACTGACTGCATATTTCAAACCTACTGTATTTGACAGGATCGATTTTATTGAAGATAAGATACTTCCTATGTTAGCATAGCAAAAAGAGGGGGAGATCATTATGAAGCACATAATAACAGTTCAGCATACACAGTCAGTTCATCACACAAACGAAATGGTGGGTTCATGGACAGACTGGGATCTGACGGATCTCGGGAAGGTTCAGGCAGATCGTATCGGAAAGAAACTCTGTGATGAATTAGAAAACAAAACTGTTGTCATGTATTCTTCAGATCTTAAACGTGCAAGACAGACTGCGCAGGAGATAGCAAAATATCTGAAAGTAGAGCCGATCTTTAGGAAGGAGCTCAGAGAGAAAAATCTGGGAAAGTGCTGCGGAAAATCCGTGCAGTGGCTTCGTGAGAATATTGAATGTGAAGAGAAGACAGTCGATGACAGACTGTTCTCGGATGCAGAGAGCAGGAGAGATGCATGGAATCGTCTTTATCCGTTCTTTGAAGAAGTGATGGCAAGTGAAGAAGAAAACATCATAATCGTTTCTCACGGAGATCTTTTGAGTATCTTTAATGCGATGTATCTGGGACTTACTGTCGAATCCTATTATCAGGTAGATATCCACGGACCGGCAGGAGGAGTATCTCATATGATAGTTGGTGATGACGGGAAGCATCGCGTAAAGCATATCAGTGACATGTCATACATAAGCGGATAAGGGAAAAATATGCAATTAGCGTTTGAGATGGAATATCTGCATCCAACATATGAAAGAACAAAGATCAGCATGGTCCCGTATTCTTCTGAATACAAAGAGGAATTTAAAAGGATATATAATGAATGCTATCATGAGATGAGACAGGCTCTGGGTATAGAACCCTTTGATTTCATTGAAGATGATTCATTTTTTGAATCCGGAATGGATAAAGTATATCTGCTGATTAAGGACAGAACTCTGGTAGGAAGTGTTGCACTCAAGGGAAATGAGATAGATGATCTTATCGTAAATACCAAATACCAGAATAAAGGGTACGGAAAACAGATCCTGCTGTGGGCAATAGAACACATTGACAGTGACAGGATAGTCTTACATGTGGCAAAGTGGAATAAAAAAGCAGTAAGGCTGTATCAGAAAAGCGGATTTAGGATAATTAATGCGACGCCGATAGGAGAAAGCAATATGATCAGAGAGGCAAGAAGGGAAGATCTGAAAGAAATACTTGAATTATACCTTTTTTTGCATGAAGAAAGCGTCCCGAAAATGGATGAGCATCTAAAAGAAACATGGGATCAGATAATGGAGGATGAAAATCATCATCTGATCGTGAATGAAATAGACGGAAAGATCGTATCGTCGTGTGTATGTGTGATCATACCGAATCTTACCAGAAATGTAAGACCGTATGCTTTTGTGGAAAATGTCGTAACACATGCCGATCATAGAAAAAAAGGCTATGCAGGAGAGTGTCTTGAATATGCTAAGGGGATCGCAGAACAGGCAAACTGCTATAAGATGATGCTGCTTACAGGTTCAAAAAGAGCAGAGACTTTAAATTTCTATGAAAATGCGGGTTATAACAGCAGCGACAAGACAGCATTCATACAGTGGATCGGAACAAAGGTTTAGGAGGTAAGGCTATGTGGCAGATATTGATAATACCGTTTTTAGGAACAAGCCTCGGAGCGGCATGCGTTTTCTTTTTTAAGAATGCCATAAGTGAAAAAATGCAGAGAGCGTTTACGGGATTTGCATCAGGAGTCATGGTTGCGGCATCTTTTTTCAGTCTGTTGCTGCCGGCTCTTAATCAGACTGAAGATATGGGAAAGCTGGGGTTTTTACCTCCGTCGATAGGTTTTGCCATAGGAATGATGTTTCTTTTAGTTCTGGATATGGTAATACCTCATATGCATCTGGACAGCAGTGAAGAAGGTGTGAGCAGCGGCCTAAAGAGAACAACAAAGCTTGTGCTTGCCGTGACTCTTCATAACATTCCCGAGGGAATGGCAGTCGGAATAGTCTGCGCAGGATGGATGTATGGAAATGCAAAGGTTTCGTTCATGGGAGCATTATCTCTTGCCATAGGTATTGCTATTCAGAACTTCCCGGAAGGAGCTATAGTTTCGATGCCGCTTCTTGCAGAAGGGACATCAAAGGGCAAGACGTTTCTTTTGGGTGTATTATCCGGCATAGTTGAACCGATCGGGGCATTGTTAGTCATTCTTGCGGCTGGTATATTCATTCCGGTCATGCCGTATTTCTTAAGCTTTGCAGCTGGAGCCATGATCTATGTGGTTGTGGAAGAACTCATTCCTGAAATGTCAGAAGGCGAACACTCCAATATCGGTACCATCTGCTTTGCACTCGGATTTGTACTTATGATGGCGCTTGATGTCGGTCTCGGCTGATTTATAAAAGAGAAGGATATGAAAAAAAGATTGCTTTGCGGCAATCTTTTTTGTTTGGTAAAGAAGTCTTCGTACTAAAGGATCAACGGTGTTTAAGGAAAAGTATGTGGCATATTGCATTTATCGTGCGGTTTTATATGATTTCCGTTGAACTTTGGAGGATAATTCTTTACCTGTATAAAAGTGATGGGTTAGTTATCTCTAACTACAAGATAATATACTATGAAAAATGATAAGTGTCAACAGTTTTTGTTGACAATATTTGCAAACGCTGATAATATATGAACAGATGAGCAGATGTTCATATAAAGGAGAACAAAATGAAGAACTATGTAAATGAAAAACAGAAACTGCCAATGTTTGGAATAGGACCGTATCTTGTACTGGGAATGGGGATTTTAACACTGATAGGAATGATACTGTCAGGAAATATTCTAAAAAGCGGAATTTTATACGGTATATGGATCATAGTATTTCGCATAGTCGCTATATTGCTGATGATAGCCGGGATATTTGTCTGGTATAAGGGAGCATTCGGATCAAATATGGATGAGAGCATAACCGAAAACAGACTGATGACCAAAGGGATATATTCCTGGGTAAGAAATCCGATGTACAGCGGATGGTGGATATTTATGATAGGATTGATCCTTATATTTCATAATGCATGGCTCCTTATCATACCGGTTATCAATTGGGGGATAATGACAGTGGTCTTGATGAATACAGAAGAAAAATGGCTTCTTGATCTTTATAAGACGGAATATGAGGATTACAAGAAGAGAGTGAACAGATGCATACCGTTTAAGAGACAGTAGAGGTACAGATATGAATATATACAGTTTTTTATCTGTCGGATATGATCTATTGGACAGGATATGGCTGTCTGAAAAAGGAAATGATCCAAGAAGAGTGATAGAGAGTATTCTGCCAAACGAAAAGTGCAAGGTACTTGATATGTGCTGCGGTACATTCACTAACGGTCTGTCGATTGCAAGGAAAAATCCCAACAATCTTGTTGTCGGCCTGGACAGATCAAAACCCATGCTTTTTGAAGGAAAGCGAAAAGTTATTAAGGAAGGACTAAAAAATGTAAGGCTGCTAAGCAGGGATGCTACCGATACAGGTCTAAAGGATGAGTCGTTTGACTATATTATCATTGGTCTTGTGCTGCATGAATGTGATCCTGATCTGATAAACAGGATACTCAAGGAAGCTTTCAGGCTGTTAAAAAAAGATGGGAGCCTGATAATTCTTGAATGGGAAAAACAGAAGAATATCAGAAAGATCGTAAAATATGCTCCGCTGTATTTTGCGGAAGTGATGTGCAATCCGGGATATTTTACCAAGTTTTATAAAGCGGACAAGAAAAAATTATTTAAGAAATACGGATTTGAGACAGACTTGAGCATCAGCTGTAATTATACGGTAGTGATGAAACTTAAAAAGAGGTTGGAGGCATGAAAAAATATATACCTCAAAAGATGATAGAACACAGTAGATTTTGTAAATTTGCTAAAACCTTAAGTGAAGATGAAGCAACACAGCTGATCACAAGAATAGATCGATTGGTAAAAGAAAATCCTGAGTATGCCGATAACAGAAACTATGCTCATCTTTGCAATCTTTTCACTTCTCTTGCAATGGAGATGGTTTTAGAGGAAAATGGAAAGACAAGGGAAGAGGCAGTAAAAACTGTAGCAGATGCAATGTATGAATATATCAGACCGCAGATCACTTCTATGAAAAAACTTGCCGGTAACGGATGGTTTGTAGCATTTTTAAAATTTGCGATGCCAATAAAGTTTAAGAAAACTCTGGGATACGGCTGGGATGTGGAGTTTCCTTCATGCCCTAGGGATACATTTTCAATGACTACACATAAATGCATATATCAGCAGATATTCTCTAAATATAGAATACCTGAGATGACAGCAGTATTCTGCAAGGTGGATGATATTCTGTACAGAGAATTGCCAAGAGCAGATTTTATCTATACAGAACAGATCGGAAACGGCGGGAGAATGTGCGATTATTCATTTAAGAAGAAATAGATAGTTTATATTGATAGACGGTAAGAGCTATTTTGGTTGTGATGTTTAGAAAGAAAGTGAGTAGTGTTAAATGAGAAGAAAAGACAGACAAGTAACACAGAAGGAAGAAATGATAAACATCCTTGAATCATGCAAGACAGCCTGTATTGCCATGATCGATGGCGATATCCCCTACAATGTGCCGCTAAACTACGGTTACGAGTTCAGAGGAGACGATCTGGTTTTATTCTTCCATTGTGCGAAAGAAGGAAGAAAGATAGATATCATAAAAAACAATAACAGAGTATGCTTTGTCCTTTATAGCGAAGGCGAGCCCATACATGCCGAGACTCCCTGCAATTCAGGATATTATTATTCTAGTATCATAGGAAACGGCAAGGCAGAATTTATTGAAGATATCAATGAAAAGAAGTACGCCCTTAAAAAGCTTGTAAAACATCAGATGCAGATCGAAACCGAGTTTACAGATGCACAGGCAGGTGCGGTGTGCGTATTTAAAGTAGTCTCAAAAGAATATAGCGGAAAGCGCAAACCAAAGATGTGAGGATGCAATGAACACAGAGCTTGGAAAAAGAATTATAATTTTGGGATGCAGCGGAAGCGGAAAAAGCACATTTGCCAAAAAACTCAAAGACAAGACTGATCTGCCTCTGTATCATCTTGATAACATCTGGTGGAATGAGGACAGAACACATATAAGCAGAGACGAGTTTGATAAAAAGCAAAAAGAACTGATCCAAAAAGACAGCTGGATAATCGACGGCAATTACGGCAGAACATATGAAATGCGAATAAAGGCCTGTGATACTGTGATATTTTTGGATTACAGCGAAGAAGTCTGCTTAAAAGGCATAAGTGAAAGAGTAGGAAAAGAAAGGTCAGACATTCCATGGACTGAAGACAGTCTGAATCCGGAGCTTGTAAAGTGGGTAAAGGAATTCCATACACAGGACAGACCCAAGGTCTATTCTCTTCTTGAAAAGTATCCTGATAAGCAGGTATTTATCTTTACTACCAGATCCCAGGCGGATAAGTGGCTTACAGATCTATAGAAAAATCCCCAATATAAAAATTTAAATTTGTATGTTGACAACATAGTTAGTCTATGCTAACATTTATGCGAATAAAATAATAAAACATTCGCAAGAGGAAAAACAATGCCGGTAAGAGTATTTTCACAAGAGGAAAAAGAAGAACTGCGTATCAAAATGCTGGATGCAGGATTTTCGCTGTTAAAAGAGTACGGAATGACACATACTTCCATTTCAAAGATAACGGGCTCGGCTCAGATTGGTGTCAGCACCTTTTATAATTTCTGGAAGACAAAAGAAGAGTATATGACAGACCTTATCCATTATCACAGAAATAAGATGCTTCATTTGCTGATAGAAGAGGATGTCATTATAGGCAGACGAAAACTTAATAGAAAAGATGTAAAAAAACTGTTAAGAGCGCTCGTAGATGAGAACATAAGCATATATCCGCATATGACTCTGGAAGATGAATTCAAGCTGATAAACTCATCCAGTGTATACAGACCGGATATAGAAAAGGAAACCGCAGTTACCAACATGGTGGCAAAGTATTTTGAAAATGTCAGAAAGGATCTGGATTTCGGACTGATAGCAAATTTGATAAAGATCCTTGCCATAACCGCTGAAACGAGACCTTTTTTGCATGAATCGGCATATGAGAAAACTTTAAATGAGATCATTGATAAGATACTTGATCTGTTTTTTGAGGATAAAAACAATGACTGAGAAAAAGAAAAATGAGATGAAATTCAAAATAGGAGCAGTCGGGATGCTTATGTTTATGATCGGTGACTGGCTCTTGGATGCAGCAGGAGCAAATGATAAAGAGATCGGACTCGTTGTTCACTCTAACTGGCCGCAGATGTCTATGTACAGATTTGTTCTTTCTGCGACTCTTGCTCTTATAGCGCTTTTACCTGTATATTTTGCATCTGCTGAAGCCATAAGCATGATGAGAAAGAATACATCTTTATCAGAAACAAAAGCAGGCAGATTCTTTTGCAATGCTTTCTGCCTTGGCCATATACTTCTTATGACATTCGGAATAGGATTTCATATCCTTTTATGTGTATTCCCGATGTTTTACAAGACTTTGCTAAAGCTTGGAGTAGACCCAATGACAGCGGCAGAAGCTGTAAATGATTCGACATTGCTTATAATAGCGCAGCTTATGATAGTTTATCTGATCTGTGATCTGGGTGTATCGATAGCCTGGTACTACATCATCTTAAAAAAGAAGCTTGATCTGGGCATCTGGGCACTTATCTGCTGCCCGCTGTCTTCTATCCTGATCGATTTTATGCTAAAGATGATACCGCTTCAGTTTTTCAAGGATTTCACGGTTGCCTTTGAATCACTTGGCTGGTTATTGATGTATCTTGCACTGGCAAAGCATGTGAAAACACAAAACTATGATTAAAGGGGAGAATAAAAATGAGTTATCAAGATGAGATCGAGCCGTTTCTTAAGAAAAACCCATATCAGGTAATGAAGATCGCTGCGGCAAACATCCGTTATATACTTAAGGGAGAGGAAGCAAATCCCTGTGTTGTTTTTTTAAACGGCGGTATGAACTGTTCACAGATGTGGTTTAAGTATGCAGAGAAGATGTCTGATGAATACAGGGTTCTTATCTTTGATTATCCTTACGAGATAAAGACAGTTGATGAAACCGCAAAACTTATCCATGAGTTTCTAACTAAACTTGGAATAGAAAAAGCATTTTTTGCAGGAGCAAGCTTTGGCGGAATGATGGCTCAGATCTTTGCAAGAAGATATCCGCAGATGGTGACGGGACTTGGTCTGTTTTCAACAGCGGGGCTTGATGAAAAAACCTTGAAGACAGAAAAGAAGAAATATCGTTTTGCACCGCTTCTTTTATGGTATATGAAGCATTGCAATTATGAGAAGCTAAAACCCAGAGTGATCGATTCGTGTCTTAAAAACTACGCAAAAAAGAAACAAAAGAGGATAGAGAATATCTTAAGGAAATGTTTGAATTCATGTTTAGGGATTATACTAGCAGTAAGGATATCCATATCACAGGCATGATAGCAAAGGTTGTAGATATAAAACCCTGTAAAAAGGAAGACTTTGATTTTATAAAGGATAAGGTGCTGCTTATATTTCCAAAAGAGGATTTCTTTTCAAATGATGAGCAGCAGTCTTTACAGGAGCTTTTCCCTGATGCAAAAGTTGAGTATATAAAGAACGGTCATTTCGGCACAGTACTTGAGTATGAAAAGTATATCGGATTGATGAAGGAATTCATATAGAATAAGTGAGCAGCATATGAGCAGGATCATTTTTGATAATGAATATGTGATAGTAATACCTACTTTCAAAGAAACAGTCAGTCATAAGCATGATTTTTATCATATATTCTTTCTTAGATCGCATGAGATATTTGTTACCGGAAGCGGCATGAAACATACCATGCCTAGTCTTTATGAATGCTATGCTTTTTTAATGATAGATCCGACCAGCGACCTTGCCGATCATCTTAAAGAGAGAGTCCTTGTTGAAGGTTCGCCCGTAAGAT
>JAGCXJ010000199.1 GCA_017961385.1 Lachnospiraceae bacterium | reverse complement strand
TCTTCTCGACCTCGTATACCTCATCGATATCCTCCTGGTCGAGAGTGATAAGGGCATTCATCGCCCTGTTAAGATTCTCTCCTGCAAGATCTGCCATACGCTCAAGCTCGTTTACGACTTCAACGACAGCCGTAGCCGGATTGAATACGACTTTGTTTCCGATATATTTAAGCGTGTAGCTCTCTCTGTAGCCTACCTTTACATCGTCGCCCGGTACGATCATATATGTCATCTTGACAATGAGGTTTGATACAGGAGACAGCATGAGAACCTGTACGATCTTTATTATCGTATGTGAGTTTGCGACAAATCTTCCGTTGTCGCCCGAGATGCTTCCCACCGCATTTACGAACCAGTCTCCGATGAACAGGAATGCCACAAAGAAGATCACGGTTCCTATAACGTTGAAAAGAAGATGGATGAGAGCTGCTCTCTTTGCATTCTTCTTACCTGACAGAGAAGCTATCATAGCAGAAGAACATGCGCCTATGTTGCATCCGAGTATTACAAAGAGACAGATCTTAAGATCGAGCAGTCCCTGGTTTGCCATTAAAAGGATGATGCTTACGGTTACCGATGAACTCTGAATAACACTTGTTACTACAGTTCCCAGAAGCACTGCGAGAAAAGGATTGTTCATTCCGGCAAGCGCGTCAACGACGTTTTGAGACTCCTTGAGTCCGGCCATTGAACCGCTCATAAGAGACAGGCCCATGAAGAGTATTCCGAATCCGAGCACGATATCGCCTATCTTTTTTATCGTCTCGTTCTTGATGAACATCACGGTGATGACTCCGGCAAGAACAAATAGCGGAGCTACCTTTGAAAGATTGAATGAAACGAGCTGGGAGGTGATCGTCGTACCGATATTGGCACCGAATATTACTCCAGCAGCCTGCGACAGTTCCATCAGCCCTGCGTTAACAAAGCTGACTACCATTACCGTACATGCACTCGATGACTGTATGATACCGGTAAATACGACACCGACTATCGTACCCATGAGCTTGTTTTTGGTAAACATGGCGAGAATGCTTCTTAGCTTGGCACCTGCGGCCTTTTCAATGCTCTCGCTCATTAAGGACATGCCGAAAAGGAAAAGGCCCAGTCCTCCGGCCAGTTCCAGCAAAATAGTAGTATTCATCTTATCCTCTTATGTATGAAAAATTTACGCATACATTATAATTTTGACTTATTTTGACTGTATCGTCAAGTCTTATAGAAACATCTTAAAAGGTACGAAGCAGCCTTTGGCGCTGTCAAATAAATAAACGGCCGCAAATTGTCCGTTTTCAAGATAGACTCTTAAAAACTCTTCTTTAGAATCAAGTCTTATCTGATTTCCGTTTAGAACGCGCTTTTCAGTCTCTGCGCTGACTGTTACTCTTGCATAGTCTGAAAATACCTCATCAACCCTTGTAACGATGCTCTCAAGCTCGCCTTTTTGGGAAAGCTCTTCGATCTGATCGAGTCTGTAAGCCTCATCGATGCTAAAGCTGCCCGATCTTGTCCTTACAAGTCCTGTCATGACTGCTCCGCAGCCAAGTCTTTGTCCTATATCGTTGCACAGAGTCCTTATATAAGTACCCTTTGAGCAGCTTACTCTTACTTTCGCGCTTGTCCTGTCTATATCTAGTATCTCAATATCGTTTATATTTATGTCTCTTGGCTTTCTTTCGACCGTAATGCCTGCTCTTGCCATGTCGCACAGCTTCTTTCCGTCTACCTTTAGGGCGGAATACATCGGAGGTATCTGCTTTGATGAGCCGATAAATGAAAGTATCGCATTTTGGAACTCATCAATAGTTATGTTAACCTCTTTTTCATCTATGACTTGTCCGGATATATCCTGGGTATCCGTTGTTATACCCAGCTTCATATCGGCGACATATTCCGTGGTCTTATCGGTGAGCATGTCGACAAGCTTTGTTGCGCTGCCTATGCACACGGGCAGTACTCCCGTCGCATCGGGATCAAGAGTCCCGGTATGGCCGATCTTTCTTATCTTTGTGATGCCTCTTAATTTCGCAACAACATCGAAGGAGGTGTAACCCTCCTCCTTGTAAACATTTATTATTCCGTTAATCATTTTCCTTATACTGCTTTTCGATCTGCTTAGACAGATTGTTCACGGCATCGTGGAAGGTCCCTTCTAAAACGCATCCTGCCGCTCTGACATGTCCGCCGCCGCCAAAGTATGCGGCAATGACAGAACAGTCTATCACTCCGTTTGAGCGCAGGCTCACCTTGTATTTTAAAGGCTCCGTCTCATACATGAACACGGCGCAGTCAACTCCCTTTGTGTATCTTAGCTGGTTGACTATCCCGTCCATGTCCTTGCTTGTCACTCCGTAAAAATGCATCGTCTTCTGGTCAAGATGACCGACTATGCATCTCTTATCAAGAAAGAGGACGCTCTCAAGTATGGTCCTTCCCATTATCTGGTTCTGGACATATGTCTTCTGATAAAAGGTCTCTTCTATAAGCTTTGGAAAGTCAAATCCGTATTCTATTAGCTTTGCTGCTATCTTTAGTGTCTTCGGGGACACATTAGAATACTGAAAGACTCCCGTATCATGAACTATCCCGAGATATATGGCCTTTGCTATATTTACATCTATCCTGTCTTCATCCATGCAGTCATATACAAGCTCGCTCGCGCTGCTTGCCGCAGGATCGATGTAGTTTATATCTCCGTCGCCTGTATTTGTTATGTGATGGTCTATGTTTATTCGCTTCTTTGCACCTTCAAATGCAGGGAGTGAATCTCCGAGCCTTTCCGCATTGCAGTCGATGCACATGAAGACATCGTGCGCATGCTTAAGTCCGTCAGGCTTCTTTATCCTGTCTATGCCTTCAAGGCAGTTAAAGACAGGTGAAAAGTCATCCAGATATACATATATCTTTTTTTCGGGGCAGTTCTTTATTAGATACAGATACATTGCCATGCAGGCGCCTATGCAGTCGCCGTCAGGTCTTATGTGTCCGCCTATCCCGATGCTCTCGGCTGACTCAACCTCTTTTAAAATATCAATCATTGTCTGCTTTTTTCCTCGTCGGCGCGTATGACCTCGTCTATCTTTTTAGACATATCTACGCCATAAGCTATGGACTGATCAAGATAAAAGTGAAGATCCGGCGTGTTTCTTAAGTTAAGCTCCTTTGCGAGCCTGTTTCTTATAAAGCCTGAAGCGCTCTTTAATCCCTCGAGCGCTCCGGCTGCCTTTTCATCGTCTCCAAGGACAGAAACATAGGCCTTGCAGTTTTTAAGATCGGGAGCTACTTCAACACTTACGCTCGAAGTAAACTCGGGGATCCTCGGATCCTTGATCTCGCCTCTTATGACTTCTGCCAGTACCTTCTGGACTTCACCGTTTATCCTGGTATTCTTAATGCTGTTCTTTCTCATTTATCTTGGTACCTCTACCATTATATAAGCCTCTACTATATCAAGTTCGGCCATAGCATCAAACTTCTCGAATACAAGACCGCATTCGTATCCTGCCTTGACTTCCTTGACATCATCCTTGAATCTCTTGAGGGAAGCAAGCTCGCCTTCGTAGATCTGCTCTCCGGCTCTTGTGATACGGATCTTGCAGCCTCTCTGGAACATGCCGTCAAGCACATATGAACCTGCGATGTTTCCGACTGCGCTGGCCTTGAATATCTGACGTACCTCTGCATGACCGATGACCTTCTCCTCAAAGATGGGATCCAACATTCCCTTCATGGCAGCTTCAACATCATCTATTGCCTGGTAGATAACCTTGTAGAGTCTTACATCAACGCCTTCTCTCTCTGCTGTCTCCTTTGCATTAGCATCGATACGTACGTTAAAGCCGATGATGATCGCATTACTTGCAGCAGCAAGGCTTACATCGGACTCGTTTACAGCACCTACGCCGCCGTGGATGCACTTAACGACAACTTCATCGTTTGACAGCTTGACAAGCGACTGCTTGACAGCCTCGACGCTACCCTGAACGTCAGCCTTGACGATAAGGTTGAGCTCCTTGAGATTGCCTTCCTTGATCTGGCTGAATACGTCATCAAGGCTCATCTTTGACTTGGTCTCTTCAAGTTTCTTAACCTTGTTCTGTGCCTTGTATGTATCTGCAAAGCTCTTTGCAGTCTTATCCGAATCATGAGCTATGAATACCTCGCCTGCCTCGGGAACGTCGTTAAGACCGAGTATCTCGACAGGTGTTGAAGGACCTGCCTCCTTGACACGTCTTCCCTTGTCATCAAGCATAGCTCTGACCTTGCCGTAGCATGCTCCTGCGGAAACGAAGTCTCCTACCTTTAATGTACCCTTCTGCATGAGGATGGTAGCAACAGGACCTCTTCCCTTGTCAAGCTCAGCCTCTATTACAAGACCTCTTGCCTTTCTCTTGGGATTAGCCTTAAGCTCCAAGATATCCGCTGTAAGAAGGACCATATCGAGAAGTTCCTTGATACCTTCGCCTGTCTTTGCGCTCACGGGAGCAAATACTGTGCTTCCGCCCCAGTCTTCGGGGATGAGCTCGTATTCTGCAAGCTCCTGCTTAACTCTGTTAAGGTCGGCATTTGGCTTGTCTATCTTGTTTACTGCAACGATTATCTCGATGCCTGCAGCCTTTGCATGGTTAATGGCTTCAACAGTCTGAGGCATTACACCGTCATCTGCCGCAACAACAAGGATAGCGATATCGGTAGCGTTCGCACCTCTCATACGCATAGCTGTGAATGCTTCATGTCCGGGTGTATCAAGGAAAGTGATCTTCCTTCCGCCCGCTTCTACCATGTATGCACCGATATGCTGAGTGATTCCGCCTGCTTCCTTGTCTGTAACGTTTGTCTTACGTATGGCATCAAGAAGTGAGGTCTTACCATGGTATTCGTGACCAATTACTCAGATAACGGGTGCTCTTTCAACCATGTTCTCTTCCTTTTCCTCATCCTCTTTTAACAGGTCCTCGATAACATCGACCTTGACTTCCTGTTCGCACATGATGTCATAGTCTATAGCGATGTTCTCTGCTTCCTCGTAGGAGATCTCG
>JAGCXJ010000198.1 GCA_017961385.1 Lachnospiraceae bacterium | reverse complement strand
TAAATTCTTCTATCAGTTATCATCATCCCTTAAAGTGGATCATACAGGAGACTATCTTTCTTTATTTACCACTCTATTAGGTAGTTTATACGAGAATAGTATCATCTATTTATATTCTTGTATAATAAATATTTCCTATTGTGAATGATAAGTTCTGCTTATATACGTTTATATGATATTCTGAGCATATAAAAACGCCTCCCGGATTATCCGGAAAGCGTTCGCATCAAACCTAAAATCACATTATCTGCATACAAATATTTCATATACCATGGGAAGCTATATCGTTCCAATTCACCGCCCTAGAATCGTTTTGACAAACTTGTTCATACCTTTACTTACTTATTTTTGTTATCTGATCATCACAGACTGATGACATACATCTGAAGATCCTCATCGAATATATCACTGTGAAACTCGTTTTTAAGTACACCGTTGCAGTTAAGAATGACACCCGCAGACGCAATGTTTTCCTTATCGCACGATATAAGTACTTCCTTTATCCCGATGGTATCACAGACCTTTAATGCCTCTGAGAGCATATCTGTCGCATAATGCCTTCGCCTCTGTGTCGGTCTGATGGAATATCCTATATGTCCGGCTTCGTTTTTTAGAAAATCATTCAAAGCCAGTCTGATATTAACCATACCGACTATCTCATCATCCTCTTCTCTTACATAGAAATAAGTTAAGGCAGGAACCCTTGGCTTTTTGATATTTGCGATATCCATGTCATCAAGTACCTTTTCAAGCCATTTTTCATATGTTGATTCTTTTAAGAAATCATCAAGGCTTCCGCTGCCGTTGATCTCTGAACCGTACTCATTAAACTCATTTATATAATTGATCGCTTTTTCTTTATATGCGATATTCGGAAATACTAATCTCATATCTGCTTCCTTTTCCGTAAACGTTACTTACCGTTTTTGATGAATTCTATCAGTTTTTCAACATCATCAAAATCGTCATAATCACCGACTATTCCCTCCCGATGATATACAATGCCGTTTTCTTCATTTCTCTCAAGGCAGTCTAAAAGCTGATCTACTCCGTATCTTTTGACAAACAAAGTGAATCCATAAGGCTTTATCTTTGAAAGCATGCCTTTTTCGCATTTATTATCGCACTCATAGCAGTGTCCGATTTTCTTTTCCATTGAACACTTTCTGTTCTCACACCATGTACTTCCGGGACACTCCCCGCTGTTACATCCGTGGCAATGTTCATTTTCGCTGCAAAGGCAGCATGCCAGTCCGCATCTTGCTATTCCCATTTCTCTTTTCATATTAACCTCTATTCTTCAAATACTATCCTGTGACAGCATATATCACTTCCTGAAAGGATTGATCCTGCGCATTCTATAGTAAAGCTCCTGTCAGGCACAAGATCCTTAAACACACATATCATGCTCTGTCTGGAACACTCGCACAGTCTGTTTGATCGTATATTAGCTTCGGTATGTAAGGGACAGTCACAGCTTGAAAAGATCAGTTCGTATACCCTGCCTGATTCGATCACTCTTCCCTTTACATTCTTGTTTTTCTCTACGCGCTCAAAAAATGCATCCAGATCTTTTCCACATTCTTCAAACAAGTCTCTGTACAGATATTTAAGTGCATCCCTTGAACATCTTTCTGCACAGTCCGCAAACAGTCTTGAGCACTCCCCTGTATCCATTTTGTTAAGACCGGCATCAAACGCATTAAACCAGTCCTTAAAGAACCTCGTATCCATTTAATCTTTCCTTGTCTTTTTCTTGCTTACCGATGATCCTACTTTTCTTTCCATTGCATGATCGGATTGTGAAATCCTGTCACACAGGATAGGTGAAGAATCATCTTTCATTGAATAAATCTCTTCTATTTTATTTGTCTTTGTAGCATAGCAGTATATGCATCCGTTCTTGCATGTATTATATGTACCTATATCCAGGCTCTGAACGCATCCGCACGCTTCTCTCTGCCCCTTGTCACGTGAAAGCAAAAAAGGCTTTCCGACAATTCTTTCTATCAAATCCTTATCTATGCATGAATTATGTTCTATGCCGCATTCCTCAAGATCGATCTTTTCCGCACAGCTTGCAATAGCTATCCCATTTTTTAAGCCGATTTGAGCCAATCTCTTTGAAAAATCGATCAGCTCATCATTATCAAGACTGTATATGCCGAGCTTCTTATTGATAAATACGCTGTTAAAATACGGGTCTAAAAAGCTGATCACACACTTTTGCGTACTGCCCTTAATATCCTGTGCGATCTTTTCAAAGGTCATAAGATGCCACTTTGGCGTATATTTTTCAGTAAAGAGGATGGGATCATATCTCCATATCATCCTCAGTGGACCCAGTTTTTCTGACAGGTCATTAAAGTTCTTTATTATCAGTTTCTTATCGGGAAGATTTCTTTCAATATCTGTTTCGTAACCGGTGATCGTATACTGAAAATAATACTTATAATCACTTAGGGCATCTAATTTATCAGTTGCAGGTATCGCGTTCTTTGTCCAGAATATGATACAGTCACATGTATCAGGGTCTATCGGTGTCTTATACAGCTGTTCGGGAAACATGGGATTGCAATTGATAACATATCCCTCTTTTACTCTGTTTAAAAACCAGTCAAAATGATATGCAGGTATATCTGTTTTTCTCGAAACACTCAGTATCATTTCTCATTCTCTCTCAATAAGTCTGATATCATAATTCGATCCATTGATGCATGCCGCTTCCGAAAGTCTCATTCGGCCTGTCGATAAAGCCGAATTTCTCATAGAATCTTTCTTTTCCCTTAGCGGCCATTAGGCTGATCATGATCCTGTATCCGGGTTTTAGTGTCTGCTTTATTTTGTCTAGCAGATCATTCATTATGATCCGTCCCAAACCTCTGTGCTGATACTCGGGTCTTACGATTATATCCGCAATGAACACCACATAGCCGTGATCCCATATGGCTCTTCCGATGGCGATCGGCTTTGAGTTATCCCTTATGCAGCACAAAAAAGAAGTGTGTTTGAGACCTTCTTTTGCCTCCTCAACGGGAAACACGCTCCATCCAACAGATTTACGCATTTCCAGATATTCATCCGGACTGATTTCATTTGTTATATCATATTCATTATTCATCATTTATACATTACCGTTATAAAAGGATCATTTGGAACTATGCTGCCTGCTTCATCGTTTTTGCTTTCATCCTCAAACAATGAATAGTCATTGAATTCTTCCTGCTTCTGAGCGCAACCAGTCATTGAAAGGATAATCGTGCACGCCGTTAACGATATAAGTGTTTTTGTTCTGGTGATCATGTTTTTTCTCATTAACTCTAGTGATACCTTTACCTCTTAGAAATATCATTCATTATCATTCTAACAAAAAAACCCTGAAAAAGACATCAGTCCTTTCCAGGGTATTATAAACAGTCATATACAGTGTATTTTATAAGAATTCTATGGTGCCCGGAGGCTTGCTCGTAAGATCATAGAATACTCTGTTTACGCCTCTTACCTCGTTTATTATACGGCTCATTACTCTCTGAAGTACCTCAAACGGTATATCGCATGCTTCAGCAGTCATGAAATCAACAGTCTTTACCGCTCTTAATGCAATGGCATAATCAAAAGTTCTCTCATCACCCATTACACCTACGGAACGCATATTTGTGAGAGCCGCAAAATACTGGTTCGGCATCCATTCGGGATCTTTGCCGTTGATCTTTTTGAATTCCTCTGCTGCGCTGTCTACCTCATCTCGATAGATGGCATCGGCATCCTGAACTATCCTTACTTTGTCTGCGGTTATCTCATCCGCAATTCTCACTCCCAGTCCCGGACCGGGGAATGGCTGTCTGAATACGAGCCTTTGCGGAAGTCCGAGTTCAAGTCCTGCCTGACGCACTTCATCCTTGAACAGGTCTCTTAAGGGTTCTATTATCTCTTTAAAGTCAACAAAATCAGGAAGTCCTCCGACATTGTGATGAGACTTGATCACAGCGCTTTCTCCGCCAAGACCGCTTTCAACCACATCGGGATATATGGTTCCCTGTGCCAGATAATCCACTGCGCCTATCTTTTTTGCCTCTTCTTCAAATACTCTTATGAATTCCTCTCCGATTATCTTTCTCTTGCTCTCTGGATCGAGTACATTTGCAAGTTTCTGATAATATCTTTCCTGGGCATTTACACGGATGAAATTAAGATCAAAATCTCCCTTTGGACCGAATACTGCCTCGACTTCATCTCCCTCGTTCTTTCTTAATAGGCCGTGATCAACAAATACGCATGTAAGCTGTTTGCCTATAGCCTTTGACAAAAGGCCTGCTGCCACAGAAGAATCTACACCGCCGGAAAGAGCAAGCAGCACCTTGCCGTCTCCTACCTTTTCGCGGATATTTTTTATCGAACTCTCAACAAATGAGTCCATCCTCCAGTCACCCGCACATCCGCAGATATTTCTTACATAGTTGTAAAGCATATCCTTGCCTCTGGGCGTATGAAGGACCTCGGGATGGAACTGTATAGCATACAGTTTTCTGGACAGATCCTGCGCTGCCGCAACAGGACAGTCAGCTGTATGGGCAACGACCTCAAATCCGGGTGCTATCTTAGATATATAGTCGAAATGGCTCATCCAGCAGAGGGTCTCATGATCGTCATGTCTGTGATCGTCATATATAATGCCTTCAATGTCCGAGCACTTGTCTCCGATACCATGGAAGAGTCCGCTCTTTCTGTTTACGAATACCTTTGTCTTTCCGTATTCTCTGTTCTGGGCTCTTTCAACCTTTCCACCGAGAACATGCATCATGAGCTGTGCGCCATAGCACAAACCAAGAACCGGGATTCCCAGTTCAAAGAGCTGTCTGCTGTATGTAGGTGCTCCCTCTTCATAGCAGCTGTTTGGTCCGCCGGTAAGAATTATACCCTTGGGATTTAACTGCTTTATCTTTTCTATATCAGTCTTGTATGAATATATCTCGCAATAAACATTACACTCCCTGACACGTCTAGCCACAAGCTGATTGTACTGTCCTCCGAAATCAAGGACTATGACCTTTTCTCTTTCCATCAAGTGTTCCTTTCCCTAAATTCAAAGAAAACGCCAAAGCGTTTTCCTTAAATCAGTCCACTATTCTTCTTACAGCGAGTATCTCTCTGTAAGTTGCACTTCCTATCTTTATTCCCGTAGCGGGAGTGGATGCATGTACTATCTGTCCGTTGCCTATATAGATGGCTACATGACCTGCATAGCACAGGATATCACCGGGCTGGGCCTCTGCGTACGTAACGCCTGTTCCTGCGCTCCTCTGAGAAGTAGAGCTTCTCGGCAGAGAATATCCGAATGCCTGATATACAGACATTGTAAATCCGGAACAGTCTGCCCCGTCAGTCAGGCTCGTTCCGCCGGCAACATAAGGGTTTCCTATGAATTTACATGCATAGTTTGCTATTTCCTTGCCTTTGGCGCTTCCGCTTGAATTGCTTACAACAGTTGCAGCCTCTTCCTTCTTGCTTTCAGAAGATGAGCTGCTGTTATTCGACGCTTTTGATGCTTCCTCGGCCTTTTTCCTGGCTTCTTCGGCTTTTCGGCGTTCTTCCTCTGCTTTTCTTCTGGCTTCTTCCTCAAGCTTTCGTATCTGATTGTTCTGCTGCTTGATCTGAGCCTTGTAAGCTGCCGCTTCCTGCTTTGCCTTTGCTATC
>JAGCXJ010000197.1 GCA_017961385.1 Lachnospiraceae bacterium | reverse complement strand
TAAGCCCTTTCCGAGATCCTCAAGTCCTGCACCGATTGCAAGTCCGTCATCTGAGAATGCAGACTGTGTACGGCCGTAGATGATCTGAAGAGCAAGCTCTCTCATAGCGGTGTTGATAGCATCACATACGAGGTCAGAGTTCATAGCCTCTAAAACGGTCTTGCCGGGAAGTATCTCAGCTGCCATAGCTGCTGAATGAGTCATACCGGAACATCCGATAGTCTCAACAAGAGCTTCCTGGATAATGCCGTTCTTTACATTAAGAGTAAGCTTACATGCGCCCTGCTGAGGTGCACACCAGCCAATACCATGTGTAAAGCCGTTGATTTCTTCAACCTTTTTAACTTTGGTCCACTGTCCTTCCTGAGGGATAGGAGCCGGATCATGCTTTGCGCCCTTAGCTACGGGACACATAGTTTGTACTTCATGAGTGTAAGTCATGTTAATACTCCTTTCAGATTGTAAATATAAATTGAGTATTTTAAAACCCATCACTCCTATTTTCGCACAAATTCGTCGATTTGTAAAGTGGAATTTATAACTTAAAAGACCTTCTGCACAATGCAGAAGGTCTTTTCGTTACTTAGCATAATCAATTGTTCGTGATTCTCTGATGACATTAACCTTGATCTGTCCGGGATATTCAAGTTCATTTTCAATCTTCTTTGAAATATCACGTGCAAGGAGTACCATATCATCATCACTGATCTGTTCGGGTACTACCATTACCCTCACTTCTCTACCGGCCTGGATAGCGAAAGATTTTTCAACTCCCTTAAAGCTTGCGGTAATATCTTCTAACTGTTTAAGTCTTGTGGTGTAAGTTTCTACTGTCTCACGTCTTGCACCGGGACGTGCTGCGGATATAGCATCAGCGGCCTGAACTATGCAGGCGATAAGTGACTGGAATTCCACATCACCGTGATGAGCCTCAACCGCATTGATAACGATGGCAGATTCTTTGTATTTTCTACAAAGGTCAACACCGATCTGTACATGCGTACCTTCCATTTCCTGATCGACCGACTTACCGATATCATGTAACAGACCTGCACGTCTGGCAAGTCTTACGTCACAACCGAGTTCACCGGCTAACTGACCTGAAAGGATAGCTACTTCGATGGAATGTCTTAATGCGTTCTGTCCGTAACTTGTTCTGAACTTCATCTTACCGAGCAATCTGACTAACTCAGGATGAAGATTATGAACACCGGCTTCAAGCATAGCTGCTTCACCTTCGTCGCGGATCATCTGTTCAACTTCTTTCTGAGCCTTCTCTACCATCTCTTCGATACGAGCGGGATGGATACGTCCGTCAAAAATAAGTCTTTCAAGTGCGATCCTTGCAACTTCTCTTCTTACGGGATCGAAGCATGACAATACAACTGCCTCGGGAGTATCATCAATGATAAGATCTACTCCTGTCATGGTCTCTAAGGTCCTTATATTACGTCCCTCACGACCGATGATCCTTCCTTTCATCTCGTCACTTGGCAGCTGCACGACAGATATCGTAGCTTCTGCCACGTGATCTGCCGCTGTCTTCTGAATGGCTGTAATGATCAGCTCTTTGGCTTTCTTGTCAGCTTCCTCTCTGGCCTTGGTCTCAAGATCCTTAATAAGTACGGCAGTTTCATGTTTCACTTCATCTTCAACAGTTTTAAGCAGATATTCCTTGGCTTGTTCGGAGGTTAACCCTGATATCTTTTCGAGTTCCTGAATCTCTTTTGCATGAGCTTCATCAAGCTCTGCCTTTAACTTGTCGAGTTCAAGCTCTTTGAGGGTTATCTTTGCTTCCTTGCGTTCTAACGCTTCGGTTTTTCTGTCGAGGTTCTCTTCTTTCTTCAACACTCTGTTCTCATAATGCTGAAGTTCGTTCTTACGGTCCCTGGTTTCTTTTTCCAGTTCCTTCTTAGAACGGAGAGACTCCTCTTTGACTTCCACCAAAGCTTCCCGTTTAGCGGATTCGGCATCTACTTTAGCTTTGTCGAGTATTTCCTTAGCCTTGTTCTTTGCATTGTTAAGATCTTCAGCTTCAGCTTTATCGCGTTTGTCATTGACGATCTTTTTTGTTACAAAGAAGGCTATAACGGCACCGACAATCAGACCGATCACCGCTCCTATAACGTATTCCACAGGAGCACCTCCAATATTAAGTTTTTTTGTATAAATATATGCATAAAAGATCAATATCTTTAAAGCACAATCACACAAACATATATTTTAGTAGTTTTTAACAAAAATGTCAAGTAACTTTTGTATATTTTTTATAAACAACTTAGTCACGGATGTGGGATGACAATATCATTCCTGCATCCTGTACAAGTAAAAAAAGAAATAACATCTATATAAATCTATAAAACTAAAATATCCATAAGATTACTAATTATATATGTTTCTGAGCCATTAGGCTTGCAATAACTATTCTCAGGCAAGTATAATATGCCGTTAACTCCTGCATTCTTTGCACAATCCATATCGATCGTTCTATCGCCAACATAATAAACGTTCTTGCGATTAAGATCATATTTATCTACAAAATAATTAATACCGTCAGGTTCCGGCTTACGGGCAAATCCGCTCTGGCTGGTAACTATTTCATCAAATACGTCATATATATCCAGCTGTTTAAGTACCGATTCGGTAGACTTACCCCTGTGGGTAAATACATAATGCTTATCTCCCCTGTCTGATAAAGCTTTCAAAGTCTCTTTTGTACCAGGTATGAGCTGTATTTATTTCTTCTTCTCTTCTCCTATTTCGGAATATCATTTCTTCATCTCATCAAATGATATTCCGGTCACACCGGTCATCTTATTTATAAAAGAAGAAACTGAATACGTGATTACATGCTCATGAATTTCTTCTTTATTAAGTTCTATACCGTATTCCTTGTATGTATCATATAAACCGTCAACTATCGTTTTATATGAATCAAGTAATGTGCCGTCTAAGTCCCAAATGAATGTTTTCATATTTACCTCATTATATTAAGTAAGAAAAAAACCTTGGATAAGATCCAAGGTTTAAGTCTGACGAATAAGGGAATCGAACCCTTGTTTCCGCCGTGAGAGGGCGGCGTCTTAGCCGCTTGACCAATTCGCCAATATCGCCGTTGCTTTCGCAACGTTGATATATTATCACAGATATTTTAAAAATGCAAGTACTTTTTTA
>JAGCXJ010000016.1 GCA_017961385.1 Lachnospiraceae bacterium | reverse complement strand
TACACAAGCCGCCATCTTGGGATTTCTGAACATATCCATGACACCGTGATAGCATATACGGTCTCCGCTTCCGAAATCCTTATGTGTGGTGTAATCTGCCATGCACCATCCGAAGCGTCCAGCTATATCCTTCTGCTCATTGACATCATTAAGGACCTTTGCATGTCTCATTGCATGTTCAGCTCTGTGCTCTTCGCAGTCAAATGCCTTTGTCGGGAACATATGTCCCATGTATTCACTTATGAGATACGGCTTGTCATTATCTGATGTTACCGCGCTCTTTTTGTCGCATCCGCGGTTGTTTCCGGAATGAACAAAATCATTGTATGTATAAACATCCTCCAAAAGATTACTCTTCTTGTAGCATCTTACACCACCGGTAGGTCTAGTGGGATCAAGCTCATGAGCAAGCTTATTTGTTCTTGTATAGAAATCATCGTCATCTACGGATTCGTTGATCCTTACTCCCCACAGGATTATGGAAGTATGATTCCTGTACTGAACTATCATATCCTCTACATTTTTTATCGCCTGTTCCTTCCAGCTCTCATCGCCGATATGCTGCCATCCGGGAAGTTCTGTGAAAACTAACAGTCCTATCTCGTCACACCTGTCAAGGAAGTAATGAGACTGCGGATAATGCGAAGTCCTTACCGCATTGAGTCCCAGTTCATATTTAA
The DNA here is from genome assembly GCA_017961385.1 of Lachnospiraceae bacterium. Lineage (GTDB taxonomy): Bacteria > Bacillota > Clostridia > Lachnospirales > Lachnospiraceae > Colinaster. The sequence continues at coordinate 7,605 of JAGCXJ010000016.1, read as the reverse complement.
GGATATCGGCATCGTTTTTCTGCATGGCTTCCGGCATCGCATACCCTACATATGCATAGCTCTGATGTCTGTTAAGTCCTCTTATCTTTAGCTTCCTGCCGTTTAGATAAAATCCGTCCTTCTTGAATACAGCCTTTCTGTATCCGTAGCTTACTATGCTCTCATCAAGAACAGTTTCTCCTTTGATAAGCTCAGTCTTTAGTCTGTAGAGTTTTGGTGCATCCACATCCCACAGCTGCACATCGCCCGTGTTGAAGTGCAGTCTCACCTTATAGGCGCTTGCCTTCGTATCTACAGGATCGAGCTCATACTCGCCGATCACTCTGTAATCGGCCCCTTCGCTCACAGACTGGCGTATGATCATTCCAGGATCTGCGCCGGTGACCTCTATATCGGATGTGATCCTTGATCTTGCACAGCGTCTTAGCGCGTTTTTGTCCTCATATCGTTCAGCCAGTTTTGTGGATACAAATACATCCGAGATATATGCCTTTTCTTTTACATCCAGATAAACATCTCTGTATATCCCGCCGTATGTCATGTAGTCTATGACAAATCCGAAAGGCGGAACATTTACATCTTCTCTGCTGTCAAGCTTTACAGCAAGAACGTTGTCAGCACCGTACTTTACCAGTTTGCTGATATCCATTGTAAATGCCGTATATCCGCATCTGTGATCGCCTGCCAGCAAGCCGTTTACATATACTTCGCTCAAGTGAGCGGCTCCCTCAAATGTGAGCAAGAGAGTCTTGCCCTTATAATCCTCAGGTATATCAAGCTTTCTTACATATCCGCTGACCATCTGATAAACATGTTCATCAAAATAGTGAAGAGGTGTTTCCTTAACGGTATGCGGAATCCTTACCGGCTTCATATCCGTGACATCATAATCTGCACCCAGCATCGACTCATCAAAATTTTCCCCAAACATCCAGTCATCATTAAGATATATTCTTTCTGCCATCATACCCTCCTAAAAATTCAGTTTAATGCCCCCGTATTTCCTTATCTTAAGTACTTTGCATGCACCATCGCCAAAAACCCTGTCCATCCCTTCAAGATAGGCACTTACTGCACTGTCCTTTACAAAAGCCTGGATGGTTCCGGCAAATCCTCCTCCGTGGACTCTGCATACCCCGTTATCTGAAAGAAGCGCCTCGCTTACAGCCAGTGCAAGAGATACGTTCTGATGCATTGTATCTTTGCTGCAGTATACGTTCTGAAGGAATTTGAACGAAGAATTTCCGCTCTCCTTTATGTATCTTAAGAATGCATCTATATCGTCTAATTTCAGTGCTGAAACGCACTTTTTTACTCTCTCATCCTCATTTATGAAGTGAATGGCTCTTAAAACGGCCCTGTCGCCGGTCTTTTCTCTGAGTTCATCCATCCTAAGAAGAATATCCTCAAAAGTTATCCCTCTTAAGACATCTTTTCCAAAGCAGGCAGCAACCTCTTTCATCTCTTTAGGTATTGCGGCATATTCATGAGTAAGATCGGCATGACTTCCTTTGGTATCTGTTATGCATAAACTGTATCCGTGCCTGTTAAGATCAAAATCGATCTTTTCTATCGCGCTGTCAAGCGGCCTGTCAAAGTCTACATACACAAGATTTCCTACCGAACAGGCCATTTGATCCATAAGACCGCACGGCTTGTTAAAATACACATTCTCTGCATACTGACCTATAACGGCATTTGTTACGGCATCAAGCGATCCGTCATTGAACATATATGATATGACTGTTGCGATCAGTGTCTCAAATGCAGCGGATGATGAAAGACCGGCTCCTATCAGCACTTCGCTGGTAACATATGCCTTAAATCCTCCGATCTCATAGCCTCTTTGCTTTGCACCTGCCAGTACACCTTTGATCAGAGCTTTTGTACTGCCCTGTTCTTTTTGATCTGCACTAAGCTCTTTTATATCTATGCATATCATTTCATATCCGTCTGATACGACTTTTACCAGATCATCATCTGACTCTGAGACGATAGCTATGGCATCAAGATTTATAGAAGCCGCCAGTATACGTCCGTGCTGATGATCCGTATGATTTCCGCACACCTCGCTTCTTCCAGGTGCGCTGTAGATATCTACGTCGCATTCTCCGTATATGTCTTCAAATCTTTTTACTGCATCAATGTATCGCTTTATCTGATGCGATATCACATTTTCATCAACATAGATATCTTTCAATATGTCTTCGCATTCTTTCCTTTTAAGCTTATCCATTATGATCTTTGTATTCATTGATTTCCCCGTTTTTGTTTTTGCTAATCCATAGATATATCTATTATACAACAATTGCGTAACAGATAAAAAAATTCTCCCGAAGCATTACACTTCGGGAGAACCATGCCTGAGGCATTTAATAAAGTATGGTCTTTCAAACTTACTTTGTAGCGTTTTTCTTTGTTGCCAGGATATCGAATACAACCGCTCCGAGCAAAACGCCGCCCTTGACTATCTTCTGCCAGTCGGCATTTACACCCATAAGTGACATACCCAGGTTGATAACACCTATAAGTGTAGCTCCGACTACCATTCCGAATACGGTACCTGAACCGCCGTATGCGGATACACCACCGACAACGCATGCTGCGATGGCATCCATCTCATAGTAGTTACCTGCAGTAGAGTTTGCAGCCTGGAAACGTGCTACTACTATGTAAGATGAGATGACAGTCAATACTGCCATGTTGAGGTATGCGAAGAACATGATCTTTCTGGTATCAACACCGGATAATCTTGTTGCCTCTGCATTGCCTCCGATCGTATAAAAATATCTGCCGAGCGTAGTTTTTGAAGTAATGAAGCTATAGATCAGAACTATAACTATAACCCAGATCAGAACTGTAGGTATTCCGCCTGCAAGCGCGAGCTTGTATGCAAAGAGCAGGATCGCTGCTACCGAGAGTACACACTTTATAACAAGTGCTGTCATGCTCTCAGCCTCATATCCTTTCTTTACCTTGTTTGCTCTGCTCATAAGAGAAGTTACCACTACGATAACACTTGCGATAACACCTGCAACAAAGCATACAATATTAAACTGATTTATGCCTGTCTCAAATACCTTTCCTGAAAAGAGCTTCAAAAAGCTTTCAGGCATGGGAGAGATACTTCCTGTTGAGCTGTTATCACTAAGGATTGCAGTTCCCCATCCTCTGAATGCAAGATAACCTGCAAGGGTTGCGATCCACGGAGGAATGTTTACATATGCAACCAGATAACCAAGAACACATCCGTATATAATACCTACTACTAACATCAAGAATACTGATAAGCCTGTAGAATACTCCTGGATGACCATGAATACACCACCGGCAGCACCCATGATACAAACAAATGAACCGCAGGAAAGATCGATATTACCACCTGTCAGCATACACATCAGCATACCTGTTGCAAGTATGAATACGTACGCATTCTGGGTAATAAGTGCGTTGAAGTTCATAGGTGAAAACATTGAACCGCCTGTCATAGCCGTGAAAAAGATATATACCAGGACAAGGACTATAAGCATCGCGTTTTTCTTTATAACGTCCATATATTTCGTCATGACTCATCCTCCTCCTACTTTTTCTTCTTGTTCGACAATACATCGAAGATGATCGCCGCCAGAACTACTATACCTTTAACTACCTTCTGATAGTTTGCGTTAACACCCATGATACTCATGCCCATGTTGATAACACCCATCAGAATGGCACCGATTACGATACCGAATACATTTCCTTCTCCGCCGTACGCAGAAGCACCGCCGATGAAGCAGGCTGCGATGGCATCCATCTCATAGCCCTGTCCGAATGTAGGCTGTGCCTGTGTAGCTCTTGCTACCGTAAGGATACCTGCCAGTCCTGACATGAGACCCATGTTGACATATGCAAAGAAATATATCTTTCTGGGGTCGATACCTGAAAGTCTGGTAGCCTTTTCATTGCCGCCGACTGCGTAAAGGTAACGTCCCATTGTAGTATTTGATGTGATATATGCGTAAGCCAAAAGTACAACAGCTATCCAGATCAAAGCTGCGGGAATACCCTTGTAGTTTGCCAGCTTGTAGAATATCCAGATAACAACCGCACAGATTATTATCATCTTTGCAAGCTCAGAATACAGAGGTGCAACTTCATATCCTTTTGACTGTGCGCTTATTCTGTTCTTTATAACAGATGCAACATATATGATAGCTATAACAACACCTGCTACCATACAGGTTATATTCATGTTTGCTCCGCCGAAGAAATCAGGCACGTAACAGTCTGCGCCGCCACCGAACACGTTTAAAAATGTTTCGTTTCTGATACCTACAACATATCCCTGAAGTACTATGTTTGACAATCCTCTGAATGCATACATACCTGCCAGCGTTGCTATGAACGGAGGAACCTTTATATATGCGATCCAGAATCCCTGCCATGCTCCAACGAGCAGACCGCCGATAAGCATAACTACTACCGCAACCCATTCGTTGATGTTTGCATCCATCATGACAGCACCGATGCCGCCGACAAAACATACAACAGAGCCGCAGGCAAGATCGATATTACCGCCGGTTAAGATACATAGCAGCATGCCTGCCGCAAGAACGAACACATATGCATTCTGAGAGATCAGGTTATTTATATTCTGAGGGAAAAGGATCTTTCCGCCCGTGTTTGCATAGAAGAATATGATAACTGCTATCAGGGCCAATGTCATCGTATATTTCTTTAATATATCCATTACTTTAAGATTCATACTATTCGCCCCTTCCTGACTGCAAGATGCATGCCATGATATTTTCCTGTGTAGCCTCGTCTGCCTTCATCTCTCCTACGAACTTTCCTTCGTTCATGATATAGATACGATCACTCATACCGATAACTTCAGGAAGCTCGGAAGATATCATAACAACAGACTTTCCGGCCTTAACAAGATCATTGATGATACAGTAGATCTCGTACTTTGCACCTACGTCAATACCTCTTGTAGGCTCATCGAGAATAAGTATGTCGGGATCCGTAAACATCCACTTGGCCAGCAGAACCTTCTGCTGGTTACCACCTGACAGATTTCCGACATTCTGCTCAACCGAAGGTGTCTTTGTCTTAAGCTTGTCCTTGTATTCAACGGCAACCTGATATTCCTTATCCATATCAATAATGCCCCTGTCACTGACTCCTTCCATGTTTGCAAGAGATGTATTTACACGGATCGAATTCGAAAGTACAAGTCCGTTTCCTTTTCTGTCTTCTGTAACGTAAGCAAGTTTTGCTTCGATCGCTTCTCTGGGGTTCTTCAGGTTTACTTCCTGTCCGTTCAGATAAAGCGTTCCGCTTATTCCTGTTCCGTATGACTTACCGAATATGCTCATGGCAAGCTCTGTTCTGCCCGCTCCCATAAGACCGTAGATACCGACAACCTCGCCTTTCTTGACGTTCATGTTTATTCCGTCTACGACCTTTCTCTCTGCATATACGGGATGATATACAGTCCAGTCTTTTACTTCCATGTTGACTTCACCGATCTCGACATTGCTCCTCTTGGGGAATCTGTCGGTGATCTCTCTTCCTACCATTCCTCTGATGATCCTGTCTTCATTGATCTCCATTGTATGGCAGTCAAGAGTTTCAACAGTAGAACCGTCACGAACTACCGTGATCTTATCAGCAACGTAAACAACCTCATTAAGCTTATGGGTTATGATGATCATCGTCATACCCTGTTTCTTAAACTCAAGCATGAGGTCAAGCAATGCTCTTGAGTCTGTCTCATTAAGCGATGATGTAGGCTCGTCAAGTATCAAAAGCTTTGCATTCTTAGCAAGAGCCTTGGCGATCTCTACAAGCTGCTGCTTACCGGTTCCTATATCTTTTATCAAAACACGCGAAGATTCTGAAAGACCTACCATCTTTAAGTACTTGTCAGCTTCGCTGTAAGTTTCATTCCAGTTAATGGCGTTCTTTTTTCCCCGCTCATTGCCGAGAAACATGTTTTCGCCGATTGACATCTGAGGCACAAGTGCAAGTTCCTGATGGATGATAACGATTCCCTTTGCTTCTGAATCAGTTATCTTCTGGAACTGACATACCTCTCCGTTGTATACTATATCTCCTTCGTAACTTCCAAAAGGGTAGATGCCGCTGAGTACGTTCATAAGCGTAGACTTACCGGCACCATTTTCTCCTACCAGTGCGTGTATCTCGCCCTCTTCAACCTGAAAGTTTACATTGTCAAGAGCTTTAACACCCGGGAAAGTTTTGGTGATATTTTTCATTTCAAGTATTACTTTACCCAAAAATATCCCTCCGATCCGTTTGTAATCTCAAACCATACCTTATTATTGTCTTCTCTGATAACCCGTTTTACCTTTACTTGTAAACAGGCGGGTTTTGCCCCGCCTGCTTAATATTATAAGATCTTGCAATCTCTATCTTACTTTAACTGATCCTCTGTGTAGTAACCTGACTCGATAAGAATCTGCTTGTAGTTGTTAGCATCTGCGAATACAGGCTCGCAAAGGAATGAAGGAACAACCTTAACACCATTGTCATATGTAGTAGTATCGTTTACGTCTACTGTCTGGTTGCTTAAGATCTGTCCAACCATCTTAACAACCTGAGAAGCAAGTGTACGTGTATCCTTGAATACTGACATAGACTGCTTTCCAGCGATCATGTTCTTTGTGTTCTCAATATCACAGTCCTGACCTGTGATGATAGGGTATTTGCCCTTGTAGTTTGCTGCAAGTGCGTTCTCAACACCGAGTGCTGTAGAGTCGTTTGAGCAAAGCCATACATCAAGTTCTGTACCATCTGCGTAGAATGAAGAAAGGATGTTTTCTGCTCTAGACTGAGCTACATCTGTTCCCCATGTAGGTGTTGCAACTTCTTCGAATGTCTTCTGACCAGAAACTACATTGAGCTTGCCTTCGTCAATGTACTTCTTAACTGCATCCATAGCACCGTTGAAGAAGAAACCTGCGTTGTTGTCACCGGGATCACCTGCTGTGAACTCAATGTTGAAAGGACCTGCTGCATTGTCGAGGTCAAGAGTATCAACTACGTACTGTCCCTGAACTGTACCAACCTTGTAGTTATCAAATGTAGCGTAGTAAGAAACTGCATCTGAGTTCATGATAAGACGGTCATAAGCGATAACGGGGATGTTAGCCTTCTTAGCCATATCAAGTGCTTCACCGAGTGAAGAACCTTCGATAGCTGCGATAACGAGAACGTCACATCCGTTAGAGATCATGTTCTCAACCTGAGAAAGCTGCTGCTGAACATCGTTAGCTGCGAACTGAAGGTCTACTTCATATCCTGCTGCCTTGAGTTCTTTCTCCATGTTGGCACCATCCTGGTTCCATCTCTGAAGATCCTTGGTAGGCATTGAAACACCAACCTTCTTAGCTCCGCTAGCTGAGCCGCCGCCGCATCCGGTAAGCAGTACAGCTACCATTGCAACGCTGAGTAATACACTTACTAATTTTTTCATTGTGTACTTTCCTCCCATATATTCAATTTGTTTTTGAGCCTCTTTCGGCCCCCTACAAATCGAATGATATCATGATGCAAATAGTAGTTGTTTGCAAAGTTCTGTATTTTTTTGTTTTT
>JAGCXJ010000196.1 GCA_017961385.1 Lachnospiraceae bacterium | reverse complement strand
TGCGATATTCGGCTACAGCGATGACCTTGAGCGCATGTTCAACAAGGATAGAGGCCGCATGATAGCAGAGGTTAACAGAAGAAGGGATGAAAGACTCGGAAACATAAGCCCTTCTCAGACTGAAGAGACCACACAGCCTCAGATACCCGAAACTCCCGATATAAGCATCCCCGACATGCCCGATGTGAGCATCTCGGATCAGCCTGATATGAGCATTCCCGATCAGAACAAGGATGATTACACAGGATCGATGTTTAACTGATAAAAAGGAGAAAACCATGACAAGAGTAGCGCTTTTATTTGCAACCGGCACAGAAGAGTGCGAAGCACTCAATGTTGCGGATATATTAAGAAGAGCCGGAATGGATCTTTCGATCATATCAATCAGCAAAGACACAAAAGTTACCGGCAGCCATGACATCACGATAATCGCAGACGAGCTCATAGAAGATCATGACTTTTCTAAAGACGATGTTTTAGTGATCCCGGGAGGAATGCCCGGAACAAAGTACATGGGCGAGCATGAGCTTGTTAAAAAGGCCATTAAAGAGCTTTATGATTCAAACAGATTTGTGTGTGCCATCTGCGCCGCTCCCACTATCCTTGGAAAGGGCGGATATCTTGAAGGAAAGAATGCATGCGTATATCCAGGAAACGAAGACAAGCTCATCGGTGCAAAGGTAAACTTTGATCCCGTAACCAGGGACGGCAATGTTGTAACAAGCAGAGGACTGGGTACAGCAATAAGCTTTGCGCTTGAGATAATAAGCGCTGTCCAGGGAAGCGAAAAAGCAGCCGAAATGGCAGCAAAGATAGTATTTAATGCTTAATAAAGAATTTATAGATTTTAAATAAGTCTTATGCTATAATATACGTCGGCTCTAATCAGAAAATTAGGAAGGAAATATAAAAAATGAGTGTACAGGTTGAAAAATTAGAAAAAGGTATGGCAAAGCTTACGATCGAGGTTCCCTTCGAGGAGCTTGACAAGGCCATTGAGAAAGTATATCAGCAGCAGAAGAGCAAGATCTCTATCCCCGGATTCAGAAAGGGCAAGGTTCCGAGAGCTATGGTAGAGAAGATGTACGGCAAGGGAGTATTCCTTGAGGATGCTGCCAACCAGATCATTCCCGATGCTTACGAGAAGGCATACGAGGAGTGCGGCGAGGAGATCACATCCACACCCAAGATCGAGGCAGTTCAGCTCGAGGCAGGAAAGCCCTTCATCTTCACAGCTGAAGTTGCGCTTAAGCCCGAAGTAACACTCGGAAAGTACAAGGGTGTAAAGGTTGACAAGGTAGATACTGAAGTTACAGATAAAGAGATAGACGAAGCAATTCAAAAGGAACGCGAGAACAATGCAAGAAGCATCAACGTAACTGACAGACCCGTTAAGGACAAGGATGATACGATCATCGACTTTGACGGATATGTTGACGGTGTTGCATTTGCAGGCGGAAAGGGCGAGAACTATCCTCTTACCATCGGTTCAGGCGCATTCATTCCCGGATTTGAAGAGCAGCTTATCGGCAAGAACATCGGCGAGGAATGCGAAGTAAACGTTACATTCCCCGATGACTATCATGCAGAGGATCTTGCAGGCAAGGCTGCAGTATTCAAGTGTGTTGTAAAGGAGATCAAGGAAAAGGAGCTTCCCGAGCTTGATGACGAGTTCGCATCAGAAGTTTCCGAGTTTGAGACTCTCAAGGAATACAAGGAAGATATCAAGAAGAATCTTTCAGAAAAGAAGATAAAGAACGCTCAGGATGCAAAGGAAGAGGCAGTTGTTGATGCGATCATCGCAGATGCCAAGATGGAGATCCCCGATGCTATGCTCGAGACACAGCAGAGACAGATGATCGAGGAGTTTGCTCAGAACATTCAGCAGCAGGGCCTTTCATTCGAGCAGTACCTTCAGTTCACAGGCATGTCAACAGACAAGTTCATGGATCAGGTTAAGCCTCAGGCAGAAAAGCGCATCAAGTCAAGACTCGTTCTCGAAGCTATAGTAAAGGCAGAAAACATCGAAGTTACCGATGAAGACTATGACAACGAGATTAAAGAGATGGCTGAAATGTACAAGATGGATGCCGCAAAGGTTAAAGAGATGATGGGCGAGGAAGGCAAGAAGCAGATGATGACCGATATCGCCGTAAAGAAAGCCGCAAAGCTTACAGTTGACAGTGCAGTAGAGAAATAATAGCTGCAAAGGAGACAGATATGAGTTTAGTACCTTACGTCATAGAGCAGACCTCAAGAGGCGAGCGCTCATATGATATATATTCAAGATTATTAAAAGACAGGATCATCTTTCTTGGAGAGGAAGTAAATGAGACAACAGCTTCCATTGTTGTTGCTCAGATGCTCTTTTTGGAAGCAGAGGATCCGGAAAAGGATATAAGCCTGTATATTAACAGCCCGGGCGGAAGCGTTACAGCTGGCATGGCTATCTATGATACCATGCAGTACATTAAGTGCGATGTTTCCACCATATGCATAGGCATGGCTGCGAGCATGGGAGCATTCCTTCTTGCAGGCGGAGCAAAGGGAAAGAGATATGCTCTTCCCAATGCAGAGATAATGATCCACCAGCCTCTCGGCGGTGCTCAGGGTCCGGCTACAGAGATCCAGATCGCTGCGGAGCACATCCTTGCAACAAAGAAAAAGTTAAATACTATCCTTTCAGAGAATACAGGCAAGGACTACGAGACGATCGCTGCCGATACAGAGCGTGACAACTGGAAGACAGCTGAAGAAGCCAAGGAATACGGCCTCATCGATGCAGTAATTACCAAGCGAGTTGAAGAATGAGGTAGGCAATGGCTAACAAGAGTATGACCGGACATGTAAAATGTTCGTTTTGCGGTAAAAAGCAGGAGCAGGTCCGCAAGCTCATAGCAGGTCCCGAAGGCGTATATATCTGCGATGAATGCATTGATATCTGTGCAGATATGATAGCCGAGGAGTTTGATGAGGAGTTGGATGAACCAAAGATCGACTCACCCGATATCAACCTGCTAAAGCCCATACAGATAAAAGAGTTTCTTGATGAATATGTGATAGGACAGGAACTTGCAAAAAAGGTCCTTTCCGTTGCCGTATACAATCATTACAAGAGAGTCACATCCGTAAATGAGGAAGACGGTGTCGAACTTCAGAAGTCAAACATCATCATGATGGGTCCTACCGGATCGGGAAAGACCTATATCGCTCAGACTCTCGCAAAGATCATAAATGTTCCTTTTGCCATAGCCGATGCAACGACTCTTACAGAGGCGGGATATGTCGGAGAGGACGTTGAAAACATCCTCTTAAAGCTTATTCAGGCAGCGGACTATGATGTAAAGAGAGCAGAATACGGGATCATCTATATAGATGAGATCGACAAGATCACAAAAAAGAGCGAGAACGTTTCCATTACAAGAGACGTATCGGGCGAAGGCGTTCAGCAGGCGCTGTTAAAGATCATTGAAGGAACGAATGCCAGCGTTCCCCCTCAGGGAGGAAGAAAGCATCCCCATCAGGATCTTATACAGATAGATACATCAAATATCCTGTTCATATGCGGCGGTGCATTTGACGGACTCGAAAAGATAATCGAGGAGAGATTAAACCGCAAATCCATCGGATTCAACGCAGAGATAGCCCAGAAATCCGGAGAAGAGCTCGGCGAGCTGCTTTCTCAGGTAAGCACGCAGGATCTTGTCAAATTCGGACTTATCCCCGAATTTGTAGGACGTGTTCCCATCAGGGTTGCTCTGGAGGGACTTGACAAGCAATCACTGAAAAAGATCCTCTCAGAACCCAAAAACGCACTTGTAAAGCAGTATCAGAAACTGTTTAAATACGACGGAGTTAAGCTTTCCTTTGACGAGGATGCCATAGATCAGATAGCTGAGGAGGCATTCACACAGAAGACCGGAGCAAGAGGACTTCGCACGATCATGGAAAAAGCCATGATGGATGTGATGTATACTATCCCTTCCGATGATACTGTCAAGGAGTGCAAGATCACAAAAGATGTAATAGACGGCAAAGCACAGCCGACAATAGTAAGATAAAAAAGTCCCCTCGGGGGCTTTTTTATTCCTGAAATAAAAGAACATATTGACATTGAAGGAATTAAATAGTATATTAAGTGTACTAATCAGATTAGTACACCATAAGGAAAACACACATGGTAATAAAAAGCGTTAATCTGGAGACGGTCTGCGGAGTGACCAGCAAGATGCCCGACAACACACTGCCCGAGGTGGCATTTGCCGGAAAGAGCAATGTCGGCAAGTCTTCGCTCATAAATGCTCTGATGAACAGAAAGAGCTATGAAAGGACAAGCTCACAGCCCGGAAAGACCCAGACTATAAACTTTTACAACATAAATGATGAGATTCTGTTTGTAGATCTTCCCGGATACGGCTATGCAAATGCCAATGTAAAGGTAAAGCAGCAGTGGGGCAAGATGATAGAAAGATATCTTCACAGCTCAAAGATGCTTAAAAGGGTATTTCTGCTCATTGATATAAGACACGCGCCGGGCGCTAACGACTGTGACATGTATCAGTGGATAGTGCACAACGGGTTTGAGCCGGTGATCATCGCTACCAAGCTTGACAAGATAAAGAGAAGCCAGCTTGACAAGCAGATAAAGCTGATCAGAGAGACTCTGCGCTGCAGCAAGGAAACCGTCATTATTCCGTTTTCTGCCGAGACAAAACAGGGAAGAGAAGAGATATATGAGATCCTGGAGCAGGTGATATGATAAAAAAGCTCAAAAGGAAAACGGCACTCTTTCTTGCTCCGAGCATAACAGGGGTAGCAACATTTTTCGTAGTGCCGTTTCTTGTAGTAATATTTTATTCATTTGTTGACAATCCGATCAGAAAAAGATGGGTCGGGTTTGACAACTTTGTGTCCGTAATGCACAACAAGGCTTTCAGACTGGCAGTGACCAACACGGTCAAATTCTCTCTGATAAGCGTTCCGTTAATAATCATCTTATCCTTGCTGGTCGCATTTGCGCTTGATAAGAACGTTTTTGCAAAATCACAGATACGCTCCTGCATCCTAAGCCCGATGATGGTGCCGATCGCATCGGTAATACTCATCTGGCAGGTTCTGTTTGACAACAACGGGATAGTAAACGAGATCCTTGCAAGATATGATGTAACAAAAATAGACTGGATGAAGTCAGATGGTGCGCTCATTGTCATCATCTTTCTGTTTGTCTGGAAGAATCTCGGCTACAACATGATCCTTTTCATGGCAGCCATTGCAAATATTCCAAAGGACCTTATCGAGGTGGCAAGACTTGAGAGCGCTTCCGACTGGGTGATATTTAGGACCATCAAGATAAGATATCTGGCTTCCACCATACTTTTTGTGACTATCATGTCACTCATTAATTCGTTCAAGGTATTCAGGGAGATATATCTTCTTACTGGAGATTATCCTTACGAATCGCTGTATATGCTGCAGCATTACATGAACAACATGTTTGCGGCGCTTGACTATCAGAAGCTTTCGGCCGGAGCGATAATGATGTCGCTCGTTATGATAGTTCTTGTCGGACTGCTGTTTGTCATAGAAAACTTCGTAGGAAGGGATCTGGAGGATTAGCAGTGAGGTACGACAGAAAGAATAGACCTAAAAAGAAATACAGGAAAAAGAAGCTGCTCTCTCTGATACTGATAACAGTAGCGATTCTTTACGTGATACCGATCATCTTTACCATATGCAATTCATTTATGGCAGAATCGGAGATAGCCGCAAACTACGGAAAGATATTTGAGAGCGTAACCGGAAAGGGAAGCAGCAGATACATATCCGAGACTGTCCATCTTAAGTTCATTCCGGATATGGTCAGCTTCAAGCAGTATTTCACGGTACTGTTCAACAGCCCCGACTATCTTTTGAAATTCTGGAACTCGGTGATACTCGTTATACCGATAGTGATATTTCAGATGGTCATCGCTCTTCTTGCTTCCTACGGCTTTGCAAGGTACAGGGGAAGATTAAGACAGATCATCTTCTTTGCATATATAATACTGATGCTGATGCCTTACCAGGTAACACTCGTACCAAACTTCTTTGTAAGCGAGTGGCTCGGCATCATAGACAGCAACTGGGCCATATGGCTTCCGGGCATCTTCTCGCCCTTTGCGGTATTTCTGCTGACCAAGTGCATGAGAAGGATACCTGTAGGCATAATAGAGGCCGCAAAGATAGACGGAGCGGGAGAGTTTAAGATATTCACCCAGATATGCATACCGCTTTGCAAGAGCGCGATAGCCAGCGTATGCATCCTATTATTTATCGACTACTGGAACATGGTAGAGCAGCCGCTCATACTCTTGAGCGACAGCGACATGCATCCACTGTCGGTCTTCTTATCAAAGATAAATCAGGGAGAGATAGGCATAGCTTTTGCTGTTGCCACGATATATATGATACCTACACTTTTGGTATTCCAGTACGGAGAGGAATATCTTGTCGAGGGTATCACATACCAGGGCGGTATGAAAGGATAAGGTTTACATAACATGAACGATGACATAAACGAGAAGAATACCATAAAGATAAAAAAGGATGTCATAAAGAACATCGCTATCATCTTCTTGTCAGTGATGCTGATACTGACATTTTTCTCAAACAGCATCATGAACAAGTCCCTGCCTGAGGTTGCTACCAAGTATATCCAGGCAGCTACCATCACGGAAAAGATAAGAGGAACGGGAACGGTCGAGGCTGACGATCCCTACAGCGTTATGGTAAAGGATTCAAGAAAGATAGCCAGCGTTGCAGTAAAGGAAGGCGACACCGTATCAAAGGATCAGGTGCTCTTTTACCTTGAAGACAGCGAGAGCGAAGAACTTGAAAAGGCTGAAAAGGATCTTGAGGATCTTATCTATAAATACACTGCGGGAGCCTTAACTGGCGAGATGACTGCTCAGGCCTATGCACAGGCTACAACCGGAAGAGTATCATCCATGGCTGTATATGAAGCTCAGATAGAAGCTGCAAGAGCAAGAGTAAAGGCAGCTCAGGACAATGTTGACAGCATCGCAAGACAGCAGGCTGTTGCATCAGCTGCAACCCTGTCTGATACGGATATAAATGAAGCAAAGCTTGATCATGAAAAGGCTCAGAATGAGCTTACAAGCGCCAAGGCAAAGTATGATGAACTGAAGGCCATCGTGGATGCAGGTGACGGCGGGGCTGCAGCGCTTAACAGTGAACTGGAAGCAGCAAAGCTGGAAAGAGATAATGCGAAGGCAAAATATGAAAGGTCTCAGGA
>JAGCXJ010000195.1 GCA_017961385.1 Lachnospiraceae bacterium | reverse complement strand
CAAAAACATCTTTTGATTCAAAAATTCCTGCAAATATCCTGCAAAAAGTCTCATTTATGTCAACATGCAGGCGTACGCCTTCATTTTACGATATTTTCTACTCAGGTGTTTTGTTATTTTTGTCTTTTTAGGATAACACTATATCTTGTGTTGGTCACGCTTTGACATTTTTTGATCGATTTGTGCTTAGGTTTAAAGCCATTTTTTTGCAACTTAACAGATGATTTGATTGCATTTTTGTCAATTTAATCTCTCTTTACTCATTAATTTAGTCTTTAAAGCATCATTTTTAGCAAAAGAAATTGCTCTGTATTCGTTTTTGAGTATTAAAAAAGGGCTATCCTTAGGATAACCCTTTGTAAATCGCAATACAGCCTATCTGATTAAACCGGATATGCGTTGTTCTTTGTATCTGCTACACTCACATCAACCTTAGTCTGCTGTGCATCACGATACTTGAAGTAGTCAGTAGCAACCTGCGGGAACAGTGCGTAGCTGAGTACGTCCTCATCCTGCTGTTTATACTGCTTCATTTCTGCCTCGAGTGACTCAAGCTCGGGCTTGTCATGTCCTGTAGCCTCTGCAGAACGTGCTGTAGATCTCTTCTCGCCAGGAATAACCTTCTGAATAACTTCCTCGTTCATAGGCTTAACTGTCTGGCCGTAATTACCTCTTAACAGATCCTTGAACTCACCGGTTGCCATCTTGTATCTCTCGCCCATCAGGACATTGAATATAGCCTGTGTACCAACGATCTGTGATGAAGGTGTAACAAGCGGAGGCTCACCACAGTCCTTACGAACTCTGGGAATCTCTTCAAGCACTTCGTTATACTTATCTTCAGCATTCTGTTCTTTAAGCTGGCTAACCATGTTAGAAAGCATACCGCCGGGTACCTGGTAAAGCAGTGTCTTGATGTTAACGCCAAGAACTTTTGTGCTCATAAGGCCTGACTCTATGCACTCTTCTCTGTATGGACGGAAGTAATCAGCGATCTGTGCAAGGATCTTCTGATCAAGTCCTGTATCATAAGGAGTACCCTTGAATGTCTCAACCATAACTTCTGTAGCAGGCTGTGATGTACCGAGTGCAAAAGGTGAGATTGCACAGTCGATAACGTCAACACCGGCTTCAACAGCCTTAAGGTATGTCATTGAAGCAACACCTGAGGTGTAGTGTGTATGAAGCTGTACAGGAATCTTTGTGCTCTCTTT
This sequence comes from Lachnospiraceae bacterium, assembly GCA_017961385.1. Classification (GTDB taxonomy): domain Bacteria; phylum Bacillota; class Clostridia; order Lachnospirales; family Lachnospiraceae; genus Colinaster. The sequence continues at coordinate 9,527 of JAGCXJ010000195.1, read as the reverse complement.
AAGAGTCTTAACAAGTTCTGCAGCCTTGTAAGGAACAAGCAGACCTGCCATATCCTTGATACAGAGTGAATCAGCACCCATCTCTTCGATCTTCTTAGCCATATCTGCCCAGTACTCAAGAGTATAGGCATCACCGAGTGTGTAAGAAAGAGCGATCTGAGATTCACCTCTTCCTTCCTGCTTCTTGATCTTATTTGTAGCGTCTACGGCTGCCTGTAAGTTTCTGATATCATTCAGACAGTCAAATATTCTTATTACATCAATACCGTTTGCGATAGACTTTTCAACGAATGCATATACAACATCATCTGCATAAGGACGATATCCGAGGATATTCTGTCCTCTGAAGAGCATCTGAAGCTTCGTGTTCTTGAATCCGTCACGCAGTTTTCTTAATCTCTCCCATGGATCTTCCTTAAGGAAACGAAGTGAAGCATCAAATGTAGCTCCGCCCCAGCACTCTACAGCGTGGTAGCCTACCTTATCCATTGTTTCAACTATCGGAAGCATTACCTCGGTGGGCATTCTTGTTGCGATCAATGACTGATGCGCATCACGAAGAACTGTTTCCATTATGCCAACAGGCTTAGCTTCGATCTTATTTTCAGCCTTCTTAGCAACCTTTTTGTCGGTTGACTTCTTCTCGGCCTTTTCAACCTTGGCTTCGTTTACAGCCTCGTTTTTTGTTTCTTTCTTAGCCATGTTATTTCTCCTTCATTAATTTAGAATAATCCGAATATAGCCATAAATGTTCCGGCTGCAACAGCAGTTCCTATAACGCCAGCAACGTTGGGACCCATAGCATGCATGAGCAGGAAGTTTGTAGGATCTGCTTCAGCACCGACCTTCTGTGAAACACGTGCTGCCATGGGAACGGCAGATACACCTGCTGAACCGATGAGCGGATTGGTCTTTCCATGTGTCAATATGCACATGATCTTACCGAATACTACACCGGCCGCTGTACCGAAGGCAAATGCGATAAGTCCGAGTGCGACGATCTTAAGTGTCGCAACATTCAGGAATGCTTCTGCACTTGTTGTTGCACCTACGGATGTACCGAGCAGGATAACAACTATATACATGAGTGCGTTTGAAGCTGTATCTGTAAGCTGTCTTACTACTCCTGATTCCTTGAACAGGTTACCTAACATCAGCATACCTACAAGAGGAGCTGTTGTGGGAAGTATAAGACATACAACGATAGTAACAACTATAGGGAAGAGGATCTTTTCAAGCTTAGAAACCGGACGAAGCTGGTCCATCTTGATCTTTCTCTCCTTCTCTGTTGTCAGAGCTTTCATGATAGGCGGCTGGATAATTGGAACCAGTGACATATAAGAATATGCCGCAACCGCTATAGGTCCGAGCAGATCTGTCTGCTGCAGCTTACCTGCAAGGAAGATAGATGTAGGACCGTCTGCACCACCGATGATAGAGATGGCAGCTGCAGCCTTGTCGTTGAAGCCCATCCATATAGCACCGAAGTAAGCAGCAAAAATACCGAACTGAGCAGCTGCACCAAGCAAGAAACTCTTCGGGTTTGCGATCAGCGGACCGAAGTCCGTCATAGCTCCTACGCCCATGAAGATGAGTGAAGGAAGTATCGCATATTCATCAAGAATATAGAAATAATACAACAATCCGCCGACACCGTTGGGTGAATCATGAAATGACATCATGATGTCGGGGTAAATGTTTACCAGTAACATACCAAATGCAATGGGGAGCAAAAGCAGAGGCTCATACTCCTTCTTGATAGCAAGATACAGGAAAAAACATGCTACGGCGATCATTATATAATTTCCATACGTTAAGTTGAAAAACGCAGTCTGGTGAACCAGATTGTCAAGCGTATTTGTTATATAATCCATTTTGTTTTTCCTCCGAAATCAGGCCAAAGCCCTTAGTACAAGTTTGAAACTCATTAGTTGAGTGTTGCGAGGCATGCACCTGCTTCACAGGGATCACCTACTGCACAATCAATACTTGCAACTGTTCCGTCCTGAGGAGCTACAACAGGGATTTCCATCTTCATAGCTTCGATGATAACAACAGCATCACCCTTCTTAACTGCCTGCCCAACACTTGCTTCGATCTTGAATACCTTACCAGCAGCACCGGCTTCAACCTTTACGCTGCCTGCACCTGCGCTAGCCTTGGGAGCTGCTGCAGGAGCTGCCTTAGGTGCAGCCTTGGGAGCTGCTTTGGGAGCTGCTGCGGGTGCACCGCTTGAAGCACCTTCTTCAACAACTACATCATATACATTGCCATTAACTGTAATGGTATAATTCTTCATTTTTAAATCCTCCGATTTCAATATATTAATGAACTACCTTATTCTTCTAATAGAACGAACAACCTATCCGCTGCCAGCGCTTGAACTTCCTTCGTAAGCCGCGATCGCTGCACTTATTACAGCTATGAGTTCGGTATCATCCTGTGCTTCTTCGCCTGCCACGATCTGATCTACAGCCTTGTCAACACTTGTCTTCTCATCCTTCTTATCTGTCCTGTTTTCAAAAACGCTCAAGAGTTTGAATGATGAAATGAGAAGCATGATGAGTATCAGTACGCAAAATACTGTACCCATACCAAGCAGAGTGTTCATACCGGCTTTAGCCATCAGATCAGACATGCTTCCAGCAACGTGTATATAACTAATCATAAAGACCGTCCTTTCTACAGTACTGCGCCGTGCTTCTTGGCTACTGTATCAACTGCCTTTGTAAACAGCATATCAAATGCACCGATTAGATACTTACGTGTTTCTGCAGGTACGATGATAGTATCAACATATCCTCTTGCTGCAGCTGCATCTATACTGTTCTGGAGTGCTTCATATTCTTTTGCACAAGCATCGATCTCGTCTGCGCTCTTTCCGTCACACATGATCTTAGCAGCAAGCTTTGAATCCATCATACCGATGGAAGCGCTGTCCCATGCAAATGTCATGTCTGCACCGAGTGCCTTGGAATTCATGATGCTGTATGCTGTTCCGTATGCCTTGCCTATTACAACGTTTACCTTCGGTACTGTTGCATTTGCAAATACGTATGTGAGCTTAGCAGCAGCCTTAGCAAGCTTCTTTTCAGAGCACTTGCAAGCCTTGAATCCTGCTACGTTTGTAAGAGTGAGAACAGGAATCTCAAAAGCATCACAGAAGTTCACGAATGAAGCAGCCTTCTCACAGCCTTTTGCTGAAAGAGCATTATCAAACTTCTCAACTTCCTTGCCTTCCTCATCGTAAATGGCAGTCCTGTTTGCAACAACACCGACTGTAGCTCCGTTTAACTTAATGAATCCTGTTACCATATCCTTTGCGTAATCAGCCTTTGTCTCAAAGAATGCATTATCATCAGCGATCATAGAGATTGCTATAGATGTATCTGCCACTGCATTCTCTATGCCGTCGCAAAGTCTGTTAAGATCATCTTCGCATTCAACAAAAGAAGTATCTGTGTCGCAGTTTGCAGGAAGCATGCATACAAGCTCACGGATCTGAGCAAATATTGTTGCCTCATCAGCTACAACGTCAACGATGCCGGCTTCTTCAGACTGGAACTTAGCTGAAGATGTATCGCATTTAGCTGTGCTGTTTCCTTCGATAGCGTTTGGAGAGTTAACAAAGAGTTTAGCCTTGCTCTCCTCCATAAATGTGAAATCTGTGAGTGTCGGAATAAGTGCAAGTCCGCCACCGCATGAACCGAATACTGCTGTGATCTGAGGAACAACACCTGAAGCGGCAGCCTGTGCAGCGTAGATCTCGCCGAATGCATTAAGTGCATCACAAGCCTCCTCAAGTCTCAGTCCGGCAGAATCGATAAGTCCGATAACAGGTGCACCGGTCTTAACAGCCAGTTCATAGAGTCCCGCAATCTTTTTAGCATGCATCTCGCCAACGCTTCCGCCAAGAACAGAAGCATCCTGAGCATACACATACACGAGATTGCCGTCGATAACTCCGTAACCGGTTACAACACCGTCAGAAGGAGTCTTAGCTTGTTTCAGATTAAAATCAGTGTTTCTGGCTGTAACCTTGGCACCGATCTCAACGAAACTGTTCTCATCGAGCAGAGCTGCGATACGTCCGCTCGCGCTTGTAGTAGTACTCATTAAAAAGCCCTCCGTATATAAATATTTTAAATAATTTATGCATAAAAGCCCAAATTTTGAGCCAAACCGCACCAATTAACAGTATAGCATAAAAAAGAGGAAAGAAAAAGCGGTTTCTTTCCTCATTTTTACACATTTTGTTAATATATTTACGATTTATTCTTTCTCTCTGATCTCGCTCAGCTCTTTCTCATAATCAGGGTCATCGCTCTCAGGTGTTAAGGCATTAGTTTCATCTGGTGTCACTATCCTGTTCCTGCCGTTCTGCTTGCCGATATATAAGAGTTCATCAGCTTCCTTGACAATATCATCTATATCTCTCATATCTCCCTGAGTAAGGCCAAATGTCATTGTAACTCCGAGCTTGTTTGATTCATATTCGATCACATGATCAAGCACTATCTGCCTGAGCACCATTAAAAGACCATGTGCTTTTTCAAGGTCTGCGTCTTCAAAGATTATCAGGAATTCCTCTCCGCCCCATCTTACCGCAAATCCTTTTCCGAGCATGTATTCATTGAATATTGAAGCGATATCACGAAGAACCAAGTCTCCGCAGTCATGTCCGTATGTATCATTGAACTTCTTAAAGAAATCGATATCGCCCATGCATACACAGTATTTTACTCCGGCTTGATTAAACTGCGACTGCGTATATGCTATCTTGCTTGCTCCGACTCTTCTTGTGTAAAGCCTTGTCAGAGTATCTCTCTCTATCATCTCTCTTAAGAACTTCTGAACGCCTCTCGAGAATCTTCCCATATCTCCAAGCTCATCCTGTCTGTCAGTGATCTCTTTATCGATCTCTGCATTAAGATTGCCTTTTGATATCTCATTTAAAAACTTCTTTTCCTTGTTAATTGCATCTACCAGGCTCCTTGCCGGATAGAAGCTGATCCAGGCCGCGATCAGTGTCATTATGAGTGTCACTATCGGGATCCAGAAAAGCGAACCCGAGCTTTCATTCTCAACCTGATCAGTAGGCTTTCCGACAGATATCATTCCGATGCATGTTCCGTCAGAATTCATGAGCGGTTTGTATATGATAAAGAACTTTGTGCCATCGATGACGATGTTATTGTAAAACTGTTCGCTCTTTCCGTTTATCACGGCATCTGAGACCATCTTGTTAGAGATCGTATAATGGGCATCAGCTCCTGACGTTCCTCCTATAGTCGTCAGCATCCTGATATCAAGGAAAAATACTGATATATCAACTCCTGTATCCCCCTTGAATGATGCGAGTACATCTTCTGTATCACTGATATCGGCTTCGCCCTTATAGAGTTTGTATTCAGTTTCCGATATCTTTTCGGCTCTATAATCTCCAGGGTAAACCGAATCATAGTAGGCTTCTACAAACTCAGCAACATTGCTTAGATTTCTTCTGACCTCTTTTTGAATTACCCTTGAAAAAACAGAATAACTCAGTATCGTGACAACGATCCCCATCAGAATAATGGGAACAATGGTCATGACCCTGAGTTTATGCTTTAGGCCTCTTTTAACTTTTTTCTGTGTATTATTTTCTTCCTTAGCCATTAATCAGCCTCACAGTCTACATCTGCAATCCAAGATCCTCAAGCGACATCTGCACGCTGTCTTCGTTAAGCAGCATATCCATATCGCTTTCATCGATGACCACATCTTCAAATGCATTTTCCAGATCATCGTCATCATCATCTAGGAAAGCTTCCTGTCTGACAGAAAAGCTGGCATGATAATCCATCTTTAAGAGAAGTTCTCTGACAGCACTTACAGTCTTTTTCATCTGATCGGTCTCTTTGATCAAAACAGTGATCACGGAATTGTCATCGACCACGCTGTAACCCGCTTTTCTGAGCCCTGCTTTTGCTTCTTCTTTCGAAATCATCTCTACCCCTATCGTATCATATATTAAGCTGGAGCGAAACCTCCTGTTCGGCCTGCTCTCTGAATTCTTCCTTCTGAACCTGGCTCACTTCGGGAAGATCATCAAGCGACTTGACTCCGAAACTTCTTAAGAACTGCTCCGTTGTGCCAAAAAGTATCGGTCTTCCGGGTGCATCCATTCTTCCGAGTTCCTTGACAAGATCAAGTTCAATGAGCTTGTTGATGGCATGCGAACAGTCAACACCTCTGATCTTTTCTATATCCGCCTTTGTTACAGGCTGCTTGTAAGCGATTATAGAAAGTGTTTCGAGCACTGTATCCGTGAGCGTATACTTCCTCTCGCTCTTTGTGATATCTATCAGATATTCATACATTTCAGGCTTGCTGCACATCTGATAGGCTTCATCGATCTCAGTGATGGTTATGCCCCTGTTGGCTGATTCCATCTTCTTTTTCATCTTCTCGACGATATCCCTGACTTCCTTTGGTGTAGCCTCTATCAGTTCAGCCAGTCTTGATATCTTTACACAAGATCCCATAGAGAAAAGGACCGCCTCGATGACAGCCTCCTGTCTATCCTTGTTCATATCTTACCTCAATTCCTACATGTATTAGATGACCGTCTCAAGGTCGATAAAGGCCATCTTGCTCTCTGCATCTTTTGCAACAGTTATAAGTATATCATCAAAGATGCTGTCCTGAGCTATCTCTATGATACCGACCTTTATAAGTTCTAAAACAACAAGAAAAGTAACAATTATCTCCATCTTGCTGTTCTGCTTTTCCAAAAGATCCCTGAAGCTCATGGTATCATGCTCGAGAATGTAGTCCTTTATATATCTGGTCTTGTCCTCAAGCTCGATCTCATCCTTTTCAATGTTGCCAAACTGGCTCCTTATCGGATCGATCTTATCTTCTTTGCGCTTAAGTGTCTCTCTGAATATACGATGCAGACTCTGCAGATTGACCTCTCCGATCAGATAATCATAATCTATCGGCGGCTGATATTTCTTTACTTCATCAGGAAGTGTTTCCTGCTTATAGACAAACCTCTGAGCTCCCATCTGCATATCCTTCAGTTCAAAGGACATGTATTTGAACATCTTGTATTCCAAAAGCTTCTGAACAAGTTCTGCTCTCGGATCCTCTTCCTCGCCGTCCTCATTTACTTCCTTAGGAAGCAGCATCTTGCACTTTATATCAAGCAATGTCGCAGCCATGAGTAAGAATTCGCTCATGACATTCATATCCTCAGTCTCCATCTTTCTTATGTATTCAAGATACTGTTCCGTAATGGTGACTATCGGAATATCATAGATATCAACCTTATTCTTTTCGATAAGATGAAGCAGAAGGTCCAGAGGTCCTTCAAACACTTCAAGTTTAACTTCTATAGCCATAACTACCTCTGCATCAATATATTGTGGTATATCATGTGCCCACACTTATTTATTGTACAAAATGTAGTGTCTTTTTGCAAGTCAAACTTTCTTTATATCTATAACGCAGAGTTCACAGGGATTAAATATCCTGAGCGGCAGCGTATGGCTTCCGAGTCCTTTGCTCACGACCATCTTTGAACCGTTAAGATCATATATTCCTCCGTCATATTTAGGGAAAAGACTTAATCTTGCAGAGACCATCCCTCCAACGAACGGCAGTCTTACAATTCCCCCGTGGAAATGGCCAGAAAGCACAAGATCAGCTTCAGACGAATAAGCATTAAAAAACTCAGGATTATGCGCCATAAGGATCCTGTAATGATCCTTGTCTGGTTCTCCCGTCATCTCTCTTATATATGCGGATTCCATCATCACCTTGGATCCGCGCTTATAATAGTTTCTTTCTATCTCTAGATCCTGAACATCGATGTTGTATTCATCAAGATATTCACGTTCATTTCTAAGCAGTACAGCACCTGCGGCCTGTATACCTTCCGTCAGCTTGTCAAAGTTATCCCCGAAATCCTCTTTGTAAAGATACATTCTATATTCATGATTGCCGATGCCGTAAAACACTTTCTTTCCAGAAAATGCCCCTACAAGATCGATTGCTCTCTTTATAGCAGCTTCGTGAGCTTCTCCGGCTCTTGACGTTATCATGTCTCCGCCCATTATTATGATGTCGGGATCACAGACATTAACCGCTTCAATAAGCTTATGATTATCTGTTCCGTGCGTATTGCCATGAAGATCCGAAAGAAAGGCTATAGTACAGTCTTTCTTTATCTTCTCAGATGAAACCGAATATCTGGTAACAATGAGTCTGTTATTATCTATAGCGCTTATAACGATCACTAACAATATTAAGATTATAAGTATCAGAGTAATGATTACCATGTCAGTTATTATATCATACCATTAAGACATAAAAAAACCCTTGGAATGATCCAAGGGTTTTAGCTTTATTAGTTGTATTTACGCTTTCTTGCAGCTTCAGACTTTTTCTTACGCTTTACGCTGGGCTTCTCGTAATGCTCGCGCTTTCTGATCTCCTGCTGGATACCTGCCTTTGCGCAGCTTCTCTTGAAACGACGTAACGCGCTATCGAAAGTTTCGTTCTCTTTGACGATAACACTTGACACCTGGCTTGACCTCCCTTCAGTCCTGCATAGTTTTTCGACTGATTCAGGTTATTTGTGTTAGCACACATAACCATTATATCTATTTTTTGACTTTCGTCAACACTTTTTGTGAAAATAACGCGAAAATTCGTTATTTAAGCTGTTCTGAGAGTACCTCTGCAGCTTTCTTTAAGCAATCATCGATTCCTGCAGGATTCTTTCCTCCTGCCTGAGCCATATTAGGACGTCCACCGCCGCCTCCACCTACCTTAGGTGCAATTGCTTTTACAAGGTTACCAGCGTGAGCTCCCTTTGCCATAGCTTCATCAGTAGCCATTGTAACAAGGTTAACCTTGCCATCAGCCTCAGAAATAAGGACTACTACCCCTTCGCCAAGCTTGGTCTTCATCTGATCACCAAGATCACGAAGTCCGTTCATATCTACGCCCTTAAGAGCTACGGCAAGAAGCTTAACTCCCTTAACTTCCTTGACCTGATCTGTTACATCACCAAGAGCAGCCTGAGCCTCTTTGCTCTTAAGTGATTCATTCTCACTTCTAAGAGCCTTGAGTTCATCCTGAAGCTTCTTGATCTGAGCATTAATATCAGCTGGAGTTGTCTTAAGTGCCTTAGCAGCCTCGTGAAGACTTCCCTCAACATTCTTGTAATACTCTCTTGCATTACTTCCTGTAAGAGCCTCAATACGACGTACGCCTGCAGCTACACCGCTCTCTGAAAGAATCTTGAATACTCCAATATGGCTTGTGTTAGCAACGTGTGTACCACCACAAAGCTCGATAGAGTAGTCGCCCATGTTTACAACTCTTACTGTATCGCCATACTTCTCGCCAAACAAAGCCATAGCGCCTGTTTTCTTAGCTTCTTCCAATGTCATTTCCTTAGTAACTACAGGAAGAGCTTCCAAAATCTTGGCATTTACAATATCTTCAACCTTTTTGATCTCATCAGCAGTCAT
>JAGCXJ010000194.1 GCA_017961385.1 Lachnospiraceae bacterium | reverse complement strand
GATCCGGGTAAGTTTCATATCATTCAATTAATATAGCTATAGGTTAGTGCCCCTCACCTATATCTGTCATTTCTCAGCGTAATGTCATATATTCTCTTGCACTGATCCCCGCTCTTCTTATAGAACTCATTTGTGTCGCCTGTCATTATTTAGCACCAAGATGTCACGTGTGAAAATGCTTTGTTTTTATCATGTTATATCCCGGATTCTTACGGCTTAGATATTTCTTTAGTCCGGCAAAAACTCTATTGCATCGTCACCTGCAGATGCAAATTCCATGATGTCGTCATCATCGTCTGAGACTTCTGTCACAGGTATGAGTCTAGATATCGCCAAAACGATGTTATCATATCCGCTCATCATCAGATCATGATTCATGCGTATGAAATCGCCATCCCCGTTATCAGCAGCCTCTTCCATTTTTGCGGCAAGCTCTGACAGTTTGAGTGCACCGATCATTTTTGAAGAACTCTTTAGAGAATGGGCATATATCGAATAATCGTGCCAGTTTTCAGATTCAAAATTGTTCTTAAGCTCTATTTCTTTTTCTTTCTTGCTCTGTATATAATCGGTAAGCATCGAACGATAAAAAGCCTCATCGTTCTGACAGTACTTAAGACCTGTTTTAGGATCGATCCCGACATCGGAAAGGATATTTAAATCACTCTCATAAGCATCTGGCGCTTTAGCGCTTTCACTATTCTTGTTCAAAACTCGTTTAACTTTGTCTTTAGGAAGATGCTTCATCAGCATCTTTTCAAGAGCAGTACCGTCTATCGGCTTGGTTATATAGTCACTGAATCCCTCTGCCATGTATCTTTCTTTAGCGCCCTTTACAGCATCGGCTGTCAGACATATGACAGGCGCTCTGCTGCTTAAGCCGCTGTCAGTCTCGCGGATCAGATGCAGAGCTTCAGTTCCGTCCATTTTGGGCATACGCTGATCCATGAGTATCAGATCGTATTCAGTATTCTTCGCCATCTCAACCGCATCGGCTCCGCTTGTAGCAGTATCGATGATCATTTCCGTACTCTTTAAAAGATTTGCAACTACCGTAAGATTGATCTTTGTATCATCAACTACAAGGATGTGTACATCAGGTGCGCGGAAGGATTCATGATATGATCCTGCTTCCTTCATAAAAGCTTCATAACGCGTCTGGAAGTCACCTATCGGTGTGTCTGAGATGATCTTCTGAGGGATCGTAACAGTAAAGACTGATCCCTTTGAATACTCACTCTCAACCGAGATATTTCCGTTCATCATCTCAAGAAGGCGTTTGGTTATTACAAGCCCGAGTCCTGTGCCTTCCACGGTACTGTTTTGTTCCATTTCAAGACGCTGGAACTTGGTAAACAGTTTCTCAATGTCCTCCTCTTTTATTCCTATGCCTGTATCACTTACTGAGAATTTAAGCAAAAGCCCTCTGCCATCCAGCCTTATCCCGCTAAGTGTAAGCCTTACCGAGCCTTTTGATGTGTATTTGACTGCATTATTTAACAGATTTGTCAGGATCTGACGTATACGCACCTCGTCGCCGCTTAGCTCATTAGGAATAGACTCATCTATCTCTATTTTAAAATCCAGTCCCTTTTCCTGTGATTTAAACAGTATCATATTGTTCAGATCGTTAAGAAGAGAGCAGAGCTGATACGGAGCTTCGACTATATCAATCTGTCCTGCCTCGATCTTTGAGAAATCAAGTATATCATTAACGATCGCAAGCAGATTATTGCCTGCCTTTTTCACATCCGAGGCATATATTCCGATATTTTTGAGTGAATCATTTATCTGGCCGTCTGCTGTATCCATCGCATGATTCTGCTCCCTTAAGATCATCTCATTCATGCCAAGAACCGCATTGATCGGCGTTCTAATCTCATGGGACATGTTTGCAAGGAATTCGCTCTTTGCATGATTCGCACTCTCTGCCCGAACCTTTTCTTCAAACAGTTCTCCCTGCATTCGCACAAAGGGTCTGACGGTAAACATAGAAAGACCTGCAGCAACCAGCAGAGAAAACAGAAGAATTATTATATAGCTGATAACCGTGGAACGTGTCTGTGCCGAGAGCTGTCCTTCAAACCATTCAACAGAGAAATCTACGGCGATTATACCTGCCACATTTGCGTTTGAGTCAAAGACAGGGCTGTATGCACTGTAGAATTCGCCCCACTTATCCGTATACGGTATCTCATCGACAGCAGCAATTCCCCTGCCTGCTTTTGCAAGAGCTTCTGTATATTCCACACTGTCTCCGTAGCTTGCCGGAGTCACCTGATCCAGGTCCATGGTAAAGATGAAATTACCCGGTGTTTCTTCCTTGATGCTGTAGACATATTCAAGTTCAACATTATCCCTGAATACCGCAAGTGTGTTATATACATCCTTGTATTTGCCGCTTCCGACATCTTCTTTTGTGATATCCTTTAAAACATCACCGCTGACTGATCCTGCCGCACAGTTTGCTATATCGAGCATTCTCTGCTGGATCGCCCTTCTGATACCTATCCTTGCTCTGTAAAGAGATACTGTACAAAAAAGAATACTGGATATCAGAATAATGCACTCTACCATCAATATGATTTTGGTGGAAAGACTGTTTCTTGATCTCAAAATATACCCCCGTAAATTTAGATAAACTTATACCTCATATCCGTATATCTGTGTTCCTTGTCTTTAAATCCCAGTTTCTTGTATATAGGATAGCCTTCATCTGTCGCACTAAGATCTATTCTCCCAAGTCCGCGCTCTCTTGCATATTCAACAAGATTTTTCATAAGAGTCGAGCATAATCCCTTTCCTCTGTATTCAGGCATTGTGTAGACACTTAGGACCTCTCCGTACAGACCGTTTAAAAGAATGGAATTTGCTGGCATCTCGATTATATGCAGATACGCAACGGAAACGATCGTTTCACCGTCTTTAGCAACAAAAGCGACCAGTTCCGTATTAAGATTTCTTTCAAAATAATCTGGCAGCTGCTTTTCCATTCTCTCTTTTTCTATATCCGAAACAGATACGAAGTCATCGACCATATATGCGAT
>JAGCXJ010000193.1 GCA_017961385.1 Lachnospiraceae bacterium | reverse complement strand
TTTTCATTTTCTGAAAAAAAGGTTTTGAAAGCATAATCCGCAGCCATTAGATGATACTTGTCCGTTTTGCTTACTGTTTTCCGATAAGCATCAGTAATCGTTTCTAAAGACTTTTTTTCTTGTTTCAGATTATCATAGTCGGAATCTGATAACAATTGATCGCGTATCTCTTTATATGCAGTCGTTGCTTTGAGATTACTGCGACCCAAATTTGATCCATCCATGTCCCGTCTAACAGCATCTTTTTTTATCGCTTTTTGTAACTGTTTTATGGAGTCAAGGCCTAATGGGTGCTTTGGATTTTTACCAGAACCTCTATGATATCTGCCAGAACCAACAGGAGCGCCATCAACAATGCTTCGACCGTAATGTTTTAAACTACTCATTTTTAAAAACGCCCGTTTCCTTTCTTGCCAAATACAAATTCATCAACATCCAAAACATAATTTGAAATCTCATCTAAATAATCTGCAGCATTTTGTTCCGCCGTAACATATTTATCGTAATCGCTTTGTGATTTTGTTTTTTCATATTGTTTCCAATACTTATCTCTAAGTCTGATCTGTTCATGAACTTTAGACACCAAAGGTTTTGTTATTTTTTTAATTTCTGCTCGATCTGCAGATTCGCTATTAAAACTTGTTATAATGGATTCAAGATTATCTACATTTTGAATCATTTTTTTATATGACTTGACATCACCCATTTCTTTAGCGCCTTCTACTGCCTCAGAAAATTCATCGTAGCTTTTGGATAATGTTTTCATAACAGAGTCAAGCTCTGAATCATCTAACATTTCCATATTTTCAACCAAATACGAATAATCGTCTATTACTTCGTTCATGGCCTTAATGTTTAGTCTATTATTCTCTAAATCAACAGCTAATTCAGAAGGCCTCATTGTTTGTTTAGCAGTCTTATATGTTTTCTTTAACTCTTTATTAACCGCTCGATCATTCGTAAATGCTCTTGGGTTTTTTCCGGATCCAGCCCGATATCTACCCGAACCAACCGGCGCGCCGTCTTTTATACTTCGGCCAAAGTGCATAAGATACTTTTCGGAATGCGCCTTAGGGCCATAATATACAAACCAACCCATTACTCAAAACTCTCCTTATTTAACTTATACGCTACATAAGCGTCCATCATAGCAGCCACATTATCTATCTTCTGTTCTTTTCTCTTCTTAAGAAGCTTCCTGTTCCCGTTAGTATCCTCTATAACAATGCAATTACCCATAGCAAAAGTCATAAGCTCTTCATCAAAGAACAACATCCTCTCTGAAGCAAGCTTCTTCAATTCGCCAAGAGGAACTGATTCGGTCTTTGCGCCCTGAATAACTTTCTCGATTCCGAAAGGACCGTTTTCACTTTCCCATCTGTCTACAAATGCTTTAGCGTTATACGGGTCGAACCCAAATGCCAGCACATCGTACTCGCTTTCAATGATATGCCGATCCAGATCTTCATATACGTCCAACATATCAAGAACTGTTCCTTCCATAACTATAAGACTACCTTCATGCATGAATTCTTCATACTTCGTACGCATAGCCGCAGGAAGACGATCAAATGTAAGGGATGATATATAACTTCTCGTCTTTACGCCAAATGCTCCGCCTTTGAGCGGGAATAAAAACGTAAACGCACAAAAGTCATCGCCCTGGGAAAGGTCTGCGCCAAGAGCACATGTCATACCGCTGTAATTTCTAAGATGATGCGGAAGCGTTTCTTCATAAGTAAAGAAGTATGTATACCCTTCAAGTGGTATACCGAATCTTTTTGCTATGATGTCATTTCTCGTTGCTGGGGCCTTTTCCGCTCTTTCAACGTCAAGCTGATACGTCTCATATGTAACGGTCTTTCCAAGATTAGGGTTAGCCTTTACCCATGTGCTTGGGTCATTGATTTCTTTGATATCATCAAGCTTATAGATCCATATCGACACATGAGGATTCATGTATTCGCCCTTAAGTATCGACATCAATTCCATTTTGACGGTATCGCCTATTCCATTTCTAACGGTACCTTCTGAGCTTGTAGCAACGATCAGATAATCCTCAAGCTTGGATGCTCCCTGTTCGATGGCACCAACAACATCTTCTCTGATATCGCCGGAAAGCCATTCGTCAACTGTCGCAGTCTTGCACCGAAGACCCTGAAGCTTATCTATGCTCATAGGTCTGATCTCAAGCAAGGATCCTGTGAGAAAGTTTTCAATTCCCTTCTTTGTCGATGCGAGTTTTACTCGATTCGCTTTCGGCCCGGTAGTATTATTGATCGAACCCTCTGTGAGAAACTTCATAAGAGGGCCGCGGGATCTTGTTATAGATGTCCGTATAGGAGACATGACCTCTTCAGCCTGCTTCATAGTCGGAGCAGTAGTGATCTGATGTGTAGTCGATGTGTCAATGTTAAGGAAGAAACTCTGGATACAGGAAGCATACATAGACTTCGCTGCTCCTCGAGCAACAATGAGATACTGCTTATTAGTCAGCCTCTTCTTGATCTTCTTCCTGACATATCGACCGCCTTTACCGTTCTCATTCGGTTGGTAAACGCTTCGTTCAACGAAATAGAACCAACCGAAGATCTGCTCCGCCCAGAGTTTGAATGTATCCAACAAATGCAGATCGGATCCGTCTACAAGAGTAAGTTCATTATTACAATACTCTATAAAACCGTTGATCGCATTGTCGTCATAGTAAACTCCCGGGTTTTCTATAAGACTGTCTATACGGTTCATCTCTAAAGAGATCTCACGATTAACAGGAATGTCGCCACGCATGACGGCATCTCTGAATTGGCCGTAATATATCGGCGTGGCTGTATTTGATAACATAACTATTTACCAGGGATAGGTTTTCTTTTCTTTCTTTTCAAAAGCAGATCCATAAAGTTTTGGCCAAGAATCGTCAGCGTGGTCCATCCCTATTTTACTGTAGTAATAACTTAGAGAATCTACATAATCGTAATCAACTTCTTGATTCTTCTTTTTCTTTTTCTTCTTATTCTGCTTCTTTACTTCTTTTTGGATCTTCTTTTCTTCTTTCTTTGCCTTCTTTTCGGCATTCAAAGCATCGTCAAGATGTTGTTG
>JAGCXJ010000192.1 GCA_017961385.1 Lachnospiraceae bacterium | reverse complement strand
GACCTAAGAAAACTCGATGAGCATGCAGCGATCCAGATAAACGATACCCATCCTTCAATGGTAATCCCCGAGCTTATCAGGATACTCGTTGAGGAAAAGGCATTCTCCATCGATGAGGCTATAGAGGTTGTGAGCAAGACATGCGCATATACAAACCATACCATCCTTGCGGAAGCACTTGAAAAATGGCCTCTTAAATACCTTGAGAAGGTAGTTCCTCAGCTCGTTCCATATATAAAGGAGCTTGACAAGAAGGCAAAGAAGAAATACAAGGATCCGAAAGTTGCCATTATCGATAAGGAAAAGAGAGTACATATGGCGCATATGGATATCCACTACGGATATTCCATCAACGGTGTTGCCGCCATACATACAGATATATTAAAGAATACTGAGCTTAATCATTTCTATAAGATCTATCCTGAAAAGTTCAATAACAAGACAAACGGCATCACTTTCAGACGCTGGCTGATGAGCTGCAACAGAGAGCTTGATTCGCTCATCTGTGAAACGATAGGAAAGGAATACAAGAAGGATGCCTCAAAGCTTGAAAAGCTCTTAGAGCATAAGGATGATAAGAAATTCCTTGAAAGATTAAGACAGATAAAGAAGGATAACAAGCTTGCTCTTGCTTCTTATATAAAAGAGCATGAAGGAATCGAGATCGATCCCGAATCCATCTTTGACATACAGATAAAGAGAATGCATGAGTACAAGCGTCAGCAGATGAACGCACTCTATATCATCCACAGATATCTTGAGATAAAGAACGGCAAAAAGCCTGATTCAAAGGTGACCTTCATCTTTGGCGCAAAGGCTGCTCCCGCTTATATAATCGCACAGGATATAATCCATCTTATTCTGTGTCTGTCAGAGATAATAAACAACGATCCCGAAGTATCAAAATACATGAAGGTCGTTATGGTCGAAAACTACAACGTAAGCTATGCTGAAAGACTCATCCCCGCATGCGATATCTCCGAGCAGATATCTCTTGCGAGCAAGGAAGCGAGCGGAACCGGAAACATGAAGTTCATGCTAAACGGAGCCGTTACACTTGGTACCGATGACGGTGCAAACGTTGAGATACACGAGCTTGTCGGCGATGAGAACATTTATATCTTTGGAGAAAAGAGCGATGTTGTCATTAAGCATTATGAAAAAGCCGACTACGTATCAAAGGATTACTACAAAAAGAGCAAGGTCATAAAGGAAGCTGTTGACTTTATCGTTGACAAGCAGGTGATAAAAGTCGGAAACAAGACTATGCTCACAAGACTGTATAACGAGCTTTTAAACAAGGACTGGTTCATGACTTTACTTGATCTTGAAGACTATATAAAAGTTAAGGACAAGATGCTTAGTGACTATGCCGACAAGGACAGATGGGATCAGATGATGCTAAACAACATCGCAAAGGCAGGATTCTTCTCATCTGACAGGACCATAAAGCAGTATGATGAGGATATATGGCATCTGGGGACCAGTGTATGAGAAGAAGCGGTATACTGCTCGCCGTGTCATCACTGCCGGGCGAGTACGGAATAGGCACATTTTCCAAAGAGGCATACGCATTTGTGGATTTCCTTGACAGGGCCGGACAGTCCCTGTGGCAGATACTGCCGCTTGGACCTACCGGATACGGCGATTCGCCTTATCAGTCATTTTCTACATTTGCGGGAAACCCCTACTACATAGATCTTGAGGATTTCATAAGCAGGGGGTGGCTTACCAAAAAGGAATGTGAAAAATATAAATACGGACCGGACGATGCTGTGGATTACTATGTGATCTACAAGGCTAAGTTTGCGCTTTTATACAAGGCATATAAAAAGAGTCTTATATCAGAAGATAAGGATTTTAAAGCCTTTAAGGAAAAGAATTCCTTCTGGCTTGATGACTATGCCCTTTACATGGCGATCAAGGATGATCACATGGGAAGCGGATGGACAGGCTGGGAAAAGGATATAAAACTCAGGAAAAAATCTGCCCTTGACAGATGCAGGAAGGAATTTGCGGACAGGATAGAATTCTACTGCTTCCAGCAGTATTTCTTCTATAAGCAGTGGAACGAGCTCAAGACTTATGCAAATAACAAAGGCATCCAGATAGTCGGGGATATACCGATATATGTAGCCATGGACAGTTCCGATACATGGTCTCATCCCGAGCTTTTTGATCTTGACAAGGACTGCAATCCGATAAATGTCGCGGGATGTCCTCCCGATGCGTTCACGGCTCTCGGCCAGCTCTGGGGAAATCCCCTCTATAAATGGGACTATCATAAACAGACAGGATACGAGTGGTGGATGAAACGCTTATCTCACTGCTTTGAGATATATGACATTGTGCGTATAGATCATTTCAGGGGATTTGACGAATACTATGCGATCCCCTTTGGAAACGAGAATGCCATTATAGGAAAGTGGCTTCCGGGTCCCGGGCTTGAATTCTTCAAGATAATGAAAAAGAAGCTCGGAAACAGAGAAGTCATAGCGGAGGATCTTGGCTTTCTTACAGACTCTGTCATAAAGATGGTAAAAAGATCGGGCTTTCCCGGCATGAAGGTCTTGCAGTTTGCGTTTGATTCAAGGGAGGAGAGCGATTATCTTCCTCATACGTATGACAGAAACTGCGTAGTCTATACCGGAACGCATGACAATGATACGACAAGACACTGGTATGACACTCTTGCAAGGAAGGACAAGTCCTTTGCAAGACGATATCTTGATGTAAAGCATCCAAAGGATGCTGTCAACAAGATGATAAGAGGCGCGCTCTCAAGCGTTGCCGAAACTGCCATCATACCCATGCAGGACTATCTTGAGATGGGGGGAGAAGCAAGGATGAACTTCCCTTCAACTCTCGGAAATAACTGGAAATGGAGAGTGCTTGGCTCACAGCTGACTGACGATGAGGCAGACAGGATATTTAAGTTATGTAAACTATACGGCAGAGCAAAGAAGCCTGCCTTATAAATATGAAAGAGGAGTTATTTATTTATGAAACAGCTTGAAAAGAAATTCAGATCAAGAACCGTCATACTTTCAGCGGTGCTTCTTGCGATCGGTCTTTTGATCACACTTGTTTATTTCAGGGAGTATCTTCCCATCGGAGAAGAGCAGAACCTTGATGAGATCACAGTCGATCAGATCCACGAGGGAAGAGCAAAGATAACGGTCTATTACATATATGACTATTACTGCTATTTCACCGACGAATACGGCAAGGAAGTACAGAGAGACTACTTTGTATGCATGGGACCTGACGGTGATAAATATGTCGGAGTCGAACTCAGAGGAAAGAAAAACGACAGAGCATATCAGCTGATGAACGACATCTATGATGCCGAAGCTGCGGGGCAGGAACTTGATTATGACAAGCTCGGATACTTTACCGTAAAGGGCAACATCCAGAAGCTTACAGGTGATGATCTTGAATACTACGAGGATTATCTTAAGGAATGCGCAGCATACTATGATATGTCCATGGATGAGCTGCGTGAGATCTTTGCTCCCTACGTACTCATA
The DNA here is from genome assembly GCA_017961385.1 of Lachnospiraceae bacterium. Lineage (GTDB taxonomy): Bacteria > Bacillota > Clostridia > Lachnospirales > Lachnospiraceae > Colinaster. The sequence continues at coordinate 874 of JAGCXJ010000192.1, read as the reverse complement.
GCAGCAAAGGCCGGCGCACGTGATGAAAAGACTGACTACGTGGTAGTGATAGCCGGAGTGATCCTTATCATCAGCGGAATCTGCGTCCTCATAAGCGGACTGTTCGGAAACCACATGAAGGATCTTAAGGACTTCGTAAACAGGAATGGATCAGAGGAGGCAGCATATGCCCGTCTTGACCGCTTTGTAGAGTCTACTCCCGAAAGATACGGAATGAGAGTAAACGATGACTTCTTCATGGTGACAAACGGAATGAGTCTCGTATTTTCAGAGACAAAGGATGTCATCTGGATCTATCCTTATATAGTGACTCACAAGACCTACTTTGTAACAACAGGCAAGACCTACTATGTAAGATTAAGATTCGCTAACGGAAAGATGGCTCAGGTCCAGACCAAGAAGGAAAACAACGAAGAGGTAATGAACTATCTTGCAAGAATGATACCGGATGCGATATTCGGCTACAGCGATGACCTTGAGCGCATGTTCAACAAGGACAGAGGCCGCATGATAGCTGAGGTTAACAGAAGAAGGGATGAAAGACTCGGAAACATCAGCCCTTCTCAGACTGAAGAGACTACACAGCCCCAGATACCCGACACTTCCGATATAAGTATCCCCGACCTGCCCGATGTCAGCATCTCAGATCAGCCTGATCTGAGCATTACCGATCAGAACAAGGATGATTACACAGGATCGATGTTTAACTGATAAAAAGGAGAAAACCATGACAAGAGTAGCGCTTTTATTTGCAACCGGAACCGAAGAGTGCGAAGCACTCAATGTTGCGGATATACTAAGAAGAGCCGGAATGTATCTTTCGATCATATCGATAAGCGGAGACAAGAAAGTTACCGGCAGCCATGACATCACG
>JAGCXJ010000191.1 GCA_017961385.1 Lachnospiraceae bacterium | reverse complement strand
CAGGCCTTCATAGTCATGATCTTCATACATCTTGTCAAATTTGGGATAGTTTTCCTTCTTCCAGGTCATCTCCTGCAGGATGTCCTCGCCGGAATGAAGATCGGCATCTGCTTTTTTTAACCTGACATTAGAGTATATGATCAGTATCAGGGAGATTACGCATATCATTATGACTACAGCCACCACTATAACCCTGACAATGCTTCCTAAACCTTTTGCATAATCCTCCCTGGCTTCATCATCGACAACATCGAGCTTGTTTCTTACCTCTTCAAGCTCATCCATGTATTTCTTTTCAGCGCCTTTTTCGTTTATATATCCGCAGTAAGGACAGCTTGCATCTAGCTTATCGATCTTGGCTCCGCAGTTTGGACATTTATGATTTTTCTCAGCCATCTGTCTTTTTCTCCTGGTCAGTTACTTTGGCATCTTGCCCGGTACGTTTAAGTAAACATCTTCCTTCATATGGAAGCCGCTGCCTATGATGACTTCATTCATGTTCTGTTCGGTTACGGCGATAGGATCGAGCTTAACACACGGGACATCATACTTGCCGTCATTTATGGTCGTTACATCATCGCCGGTTATGGGTTCGTTCTTTACAAGTGAAATGGTACACTCCGCTGCTCGTGTTGCAAGCTTTTCAACAGGCTTGTAAACTGTCATTACCTGAGTGCCTTCCACTATCCTCTGACATGCTTCAAGATCAGCGTCCTGACCGACTACCATTATCCTGTCAGCCATCCTGTTTTCCGCCAGTGCATGAACGACTCTTGTAGCAAGGTTGTCGTTTCCGCACATTATTGCGTTGACGCTCTCGATAAGGTCAAGATTGTTATATACATATTCACCGGCAAGCTCTGCTCTCCATCCGTCACAGTGCATGGTATCCACTATCTCGATCTGGTTGTCAGCCATTACCTTTCCAAAGCCTTCTTCTATCTGATTGACATTGTCATCGGTAAGCGGTCCTTCGAGCATTATAACCCTGCCCTGGGCCAGACCGTTATCGACTAAAGTATTTCCCATCATCGTGCCTACTTCATAATTATCAAAAGATATGTACAGATCCACATCGCCTTCATGTATCAGTCTGTCGTAGGCAACGACCTTGATCCCCGCATCCCTTGCCTTCTTGACTGTATCGGCAAGACCGTCGGAATCTATGCATATGATTACAATGGCATCCATTCCCTTGTCTATAAAATACTCTATCTGCTTTTTCTGCTCCTCAAGATCGCCGTTGGCATTCTGCACATTGACTTCCGCTCCCATATCCTTGGCAACGGAAACAAATACATCTCTATCCTTCTGCCATCTCTCGATTACAAACGAGTCAAAGCTCATGCCGATCTGTATCTTATCAACTTTATCATCAACGCTCTCGCCCTCTCCCGTTTCCTGAGGCTGACATGAGCACAGCGTCAGTATCATAACGATAATGAGAACAAATAATCTTTTAGTTTTCAATGCTCTTACCTTCCTTGTATTCCGTAGGTGTGACACCAACGTTTTTCTTAAAGCTCCTGCTGAAGTAATTGGGATCCGAATAACCGCACATCGCACAGATCTCCTTCATGGAATGATCCGTTCTGCTCAGCAGTTCCTTTGCCTTGTCTATTCTTATGTTTGTAAGATATTCAATGAAGTTTACTCCGGTCTCTTCCTTGAAGATCTTGCTGAAATAATAAGGACTGATATTTACTGTTCTCGAAACATCGTCAAGAGATATATCCTTTGCAAAGTTCTCCCTTATATGGATCTTTGCCTGTTCTATTATGCTGTTTGATCTCTCTTCTTTTTTGCTCAGGATGTTCTTGCAGGCCTCGGATATCTTGTTCAAAAACCAGCTCTTCATCTGATCAAAGTCATTCATCTCGATGATCTGAGGAAGATACTCGTCTCTTGCATTGAATCTGTATGTCTGACCGCCGCTCTGGTAAGCAAGCGTCTCTGCCCTTAGGACAAATTCAAGTATCTTTAGCTTAACAGCCATCACACTCGATGACTGAGTCTCTCTCATCCATTCGAAATAGCTGTCGGATGCTTCCAGTGCCTTGTCGGTATCTCCTCTCTCTATTCGATCGAACATGCTCTTTTCAAGATCGATGGGATAGTTGTCCTCATATTCACATCCGATGGGAAGATCATCCACATGAGCCACGGAACCTGTGGTGGCAACAAGGGCCTTTAAGGCCTCCTGATAGGATTCCGACAGATCCTTTATGGGCCTTATCGCGCCGATTCCTATACGAAAGCTTATGTCTGTACCTTTGCGCAGTTCTCTTACAAGCTCTCTTGCCCTGTTTATCAGTTCGATCCTTTCGTTATAATCCTCGAAATGCTCATCACATGGAACGAATACAGCTATCTTGTTTGACATTATTGAGCCAACGACACATTTAAAGTATTCCTTAAGGCTGTTTCTGATCTCGGAGTATTTGCCCGATATCCTGATGCTGCTGCCGATGGCATTTGTCATATGATTGCCCCTTTGCTCATCTCCGCATACTATGGCCATCATATATCCGTACTGTGCATCAAGTTCAAGTATAGACATATAGCTTTCTATATCCTCCTTGAAATGTTCCTTAAGGAGGATGTTATAGACAAGTCCGCTCTCGATTATAGGCTCTATCGTCTCAAGCTTCTCTTTGATTAGCAGCTCGTTGCTTCTCTTTTCCCTGTCGGCATCGATCTGTCTCATAGCCCTAATCAGAGCATCGACTATCTTAGTCCTCTCCATGGGCTTGGTTATGTATTCCATTACACCAAGCTTTATCGCTTCCTTTGCATAATCAAACTTGTCATATGCGCTCATTACGATGAATATGGTGTTTTTTGAAAAAGAGCGGATCTCCTTCATGGCTTCGATACCGTTAATACCGGGCATCTGTATATCCATGATGGCTATATCCGGTCTGAAGCTCTCGGCAAGTTCGATCACGCTTCTTCCGGTCTTTGCGAATTCAACTATGCACTGATCGCCAAACTCCTTTTCTATTATGAACTTCACCGAATCGATCACTATACCTTCATCGTCCGCCAGCATTATCTTGTACATACAATATCTCCAAATCTATTCATCTATGGGAAGATAGATTATTATCTCGGTTCCCATGTCTTCACCTTCACTGATGATCTTTACAGACTCATCATCTCCGGTAAATATCCTTGTCCTTGCGATCACGTTATCCATTCCTATGCCGTTTGAATCGCCTTTTTTCCTGTCTACGCTAAGGGTGCCGTTCATGATGCTCTCGATGGTATCTTCACTCATACCCTTGCCGTTATCCTTTATGGAAATGCACACCTCATTGTCCTGTCTGAACACCTTAAGGCAGATGACTCCCTTGTCACCCATCTCTCTGATACCGTGATTCACGCAGTTCTCGACTATAGGCTGCAGTATCATAGACGGCATCATAGTACTCAGAAGCTTCTCATCAACATTCTTCTCATAATGGATGTCTCCCGAAAAACGCACATTTAATATCCTTATATAGTTATCTACCAGATTAACCTCATCAGCAATAGTGACCGGCATATCCTGCTTTTTTACGTTGTATCTGAAAAAGTCCGCTACGGTCTGAACGTATTCATAGGTCCTGTCGGCTCCTTCCATCATGGCAAGCTGCGCTCCTGCATTTAGCGTATTGAACAGAAAATGCGGGTTGATCTGAGCCTGAAGATATTTAAGCTGAGCATCCTTAAGATGAGCTTCCATCGTAAGCTCTTTCTCTTTGAGCTCACGTTCCGCTTCCATGCTCTGTCTGAGCTTTTCGATATATTCCTTGATGCTGATTATCATCTTGTTGAATGCATCGGTAACGACTCCGACCTCATCCTTCGAATCCACCTCGACCATTCTGGCATCGAAGTTGCCCTCCGCAACATACTCGGCCGTATTGGCAAGATCTCCCAAAGGCTTCATGATTCGCTTGACAAGACTGATTATGATAAGAACATTTCCAACTACCACAATAAACATAACAAGCAGGCCTATCTGTTCAAAAGTCCTAAACTTGGTTGCCATTTCATTGTAGTTTTCGGAATTGTTCTTGAACTGTACCTGGTTTAGAGCAGTAAGATAGCTGGATATATAATTGTACTGCTGCGTTGCCAGTTCATATCTTACCCTGTATTTTTCAACGTTTCGTCCGCGCTTTGCCTCTATAGTCTGTCTGACCGTATCAAGATAGCTTGCAGCCATGCTCTTGATGTTTCTTTCCATCCTGTCAAAGGTTCTGTCGGTTATATCACCGTTCAGTTCCTGCACCATGCTGTCAAATATCTGATCGCTCCTGTAGTACTCCTCCAAAGAATCGCTCGTCTTGGAATTAAGATATGCCGTCATGTTGTCCTGAACTCTGTTTAGCGCTTCAGACATCTCATTTAGCTGCCTGTTATCCTGATATACCATCTCGATTTCTCGAGACATGTTGTTGATACCGATTATCAGAAACAGATTTACTATCAGGATCAGGAAATTTGCCAGTATATAGATACTTGTGACCTTTGTTCTTAAAGGAAGATTCCAGAACCTATTCATCCTGATCCTCCTTTCTTAAATAGGAGGTTACATTGCTCCTGTTTATCAGAGTGACATCAGCGGTAAAATACTGGCTGGTCGCACCGATATCATTATATTCTTCAAGAGCACTGACACAGTATTCTCCAAGCTGCGCCGTATCGACCGATACTGTGCAGTAGACAGCGCCTCTGTTTATAGCATTTATGATAGTATCCGAATCATAATATCCAAGGATATTTACTTCACCTACAACGTTGTAGTCTATGACCGCCTGATAGACACAGACAGTGCTGAGTTCATCAAGACATACGATGATACGCGGAACATCTCCGTTGATGAACAGATCCCTTATGGATTCCTCAACAGAGAATGCGTTGGAATTATCAACCGGGACGAGTACGACATTAGCTTTTGAACCTGTCTGTTCAGTCTGTTCTATGGTCTCTCTTATTCCAGAGATGATAATGTTCTGTCCGGTGCTTGGTTCAAAGGAATTTACTAATACTGCTACATCGATGGTAGCGATATCCTCTTCCTTTGCATCTTCTGTCGTCATGAAATACTCTCTTCTTAGAGTCTTTATGATATCAGCCACCTGGATACCGTATTCTCTGCCTATATCATATCCTCCTATGCCGACATAGCTGCACCTGACGCCTTGTGTATTGTCATCAAGAAGTGTCACTACAGGGATCTTTTCCCTTGCGGCTTCGGTAAGAAGCTGAGTCATCTGCGCCGATTCGTCAGCATCAATAATTATGCCGTCAACGCCCGAGTCTATCGCTATCTGCATAAGATCATACTTTGTATACTCTCCGGGAAGATCATCACCTAACAGATCGACATATATGCCCTGCTTGAGTCCCGCATCAAACGCTCCCTTATATACGCCCTGCATGAATTCGGACTTTCTGTCAGATGCTATCATGACATAGTACTGATCATACTTTTTTACATTATTGTCCTCTTTAAATGACTTCATATAGGACTGATAGAATACAAGTACGAGGATCATGGTTATTATGGTAAGCACCACGCTCGCGATCAAAAAGCCGTTGCCTCGTGTTTTATCCGTCTTTTTCTCATCCGTGTTCAGTTGTTCTTCACGTTTTTTATCATCCATATCAGGTATCTGTTTCTCTTACAAACCATAAATATTCATTATAGAGTATACCATAAACGCCTCTCTGCCTCAAACAAAGCCTGCATCTGTGCTATAATACTTAACGGTCTAAAACGCCGCATAAACCGGACGTCAAATTTTTTTTGGTCATAAATTGCAATTTCTTGTAACGAATCACGGTTTTATTGCATTAACATATCAGAAAGGGGGAGATGGAATGCAGCCCATGGAGGAAATATACCGCGACTATGCCATCGTGGTATACAAATATCTTATATCGCTGACTCATGACAATGACATGGCTGAAGAGCTGACTCAGGAAACGTTCTATCAGGCCATCAGATCAAGCGACAGATACGATGATAGCTGTAAGATGACCACATGGCTGTGTTCCATAGCCAAGAACGTTCTTATAACCTATCGCAGAAAACACCCTGCTTATGAAGATATCTCAGATCAGGAGATTTCCACATCTTCCGCAGAGAGCGAGGCTTTAGACAGTCTTCACAGAGTCGATCTTATGAAGAAGATACACTCGCTTGAAGATCCTTACAAAGAGGTCTTGTATCTCAGGGTATTCGGCGAGCTTTCTTTCAAAGAGATCGGTGAAGTTCTCGGAAAGAATGAAAACTGGGCAAGAGTAACATTTTACAGAGGGAAGGAAAAACTTGGAAGGGAGATAAAAAGCAATGAATAAGATACCGTGTGAAGTAATAAGAGACCTGTTTCCGTCATATATCGATGAGCTTACGAGCAAAGTGACAAACGATATCATAGAAGAACATACTAAGAGCTGCTCAGAGTGTACAAGAATACTTGCATCAATGAAAGAGCCTCATGTTGAATCAGATATCATCGAGAATGAGAAAAAGGAAATAGATTTCATTAAAAAGAACAAAAAAAGAAACAAGGTAATTATACTCGGCAGTCTGTTTGCAGCATGTCTGTTGGTTTTTATTATCGTATCCGTACGCTTCTACGTAATGGGAAACAAGGCAAATATGGATAACGT
>JAGCXJ010000190.1 GCA_017961385.1 Lachnospiraceae bacterium | reverse complement strand
CTTCATTCAGTCTGTTATCTTTTTCCTGACCGATCGAACTTGCAAATGCCTGCTCGATCTGATCCGAAATGCTGATCCCCTTTTTCACCGTATTCTGCAAAAAGCCGTAGCTGTCATCTATCGATTCGTCAAAGCTTGCCTTTCTGCTCCTCATAGAGGACAACAGGCTCTTAAATGTTATCTCTCTTTCACTGTTGACCAAAGCCCCTACTGCAGCAGCATCTGTCTTCTCCAAACGGTTTATGAATCTGTAGATACCAATGAATGCTTCTCTTTCACTATCGCTTATCTCGCCGCTCTTATCAAGCTTGTATAAAAATCTTGAATACTTTTCATCTGAATCTTTTGCTGCAGATTCTCTAAGAACCCGAGTCAGCTCATCAATGCTCATCTCCATAGGGTTTATACCCTGTCTGATGAGTTCAAGAGTCTTAGCAGGAGTCAGGGCATTTACGGCATTCATGACTTTATCTGTTGCTTCTCTTATCTGATGAATGGATTCTTCATTTATCTCCATGCTGTTGTATCCAAGGATCCTTACAGCTTTTCTGTTTTCTTCATCAGTCTCAAGACCCATATCGTTTAGGATATCATCAACATTTCTGAAAGCCTTTGATATGGAATCTCCCATATCTCTTCTTGGCGCAGTCATAAGAGTCTCATAGGACTGACCTGCTGCTTCATAGCGGGACTTCATATCCGTTCCGACTTCGTGAACTGTCGTTAACGAGTATTCCTGTTCTATCTTAAGGCGTCCGATGACCGCTGCCGGCAGATAGGGTATATCGTTTACAGCCTTAAGCGTTGTCCTGTATACCTGGGCTCCCTGTTCAACCAAACGTGAATTTTGTTCTCCCTCAGCTTTTGGAAGCAGTATATCATCTACTTCATCCTGAGCTGATCTTATCTGATCGACAAGCCTGCTCAAAGGAAGAGTATCAATTTCTATCCCGCGCTTTAGCATTGCGACATTTGCATCAAGCGTCATCTTAAGTCTTACTTCTTCAAGCATGGCCAGACCGTCTGAAACCGCCTTAGCTGAAACCTCGGCTGACATGCTCACTGAAGCCAAAACACCAAAAGCTTCCTTCGCGCTCCAGAGATTCTTTAGGTTAAGGATCTTTCCCTCATTTATCGTTTCCTTAACATCTTCTTCACTTATCTTTTCAGTCTTTTCAATTATATCTGCAGCTTTGTCATACAGATTCTGTGTATCTCTTAACAGATCCGCCTTCTTGGGCTCATTACCCCTTCCAAGTGAAAATGCGGCTAATTCACATGCCTTTTCATAATCCTTTGGAAGCTTTATGCTCATAAGCTCATCAAGCTTTTCTATGTTGGCCTTTGTTATATCAAGACCGTGCTCCAAAAGCCATGTAGCCTCTTTTATCCCTGTCTTTATATCTATATCTTCAAGTTCAAAGCCTTCCACCGTCTTTTGTATATCAGGCATAATGGATGATATGTCGCTTGCATCCGCTTTCTTAGCCAAATACCCCTGCATGCCAAGTGAGTAATATCCCTTTGCCTGCTCGGTTGCGTTTCCGTGAGCGGAAAAACTTGCCAAATAGATGTTTTCGATAGTCGGCTGCTGATTATTGACCAGCATAAACCTGATGGCGCTGTCATTTATATCACTTACCTCAGCGATATTTAAAGCGGCATCATTTATTTTCTTTGCATTTGTCTCATTGATAGGAACGTCTGCCTGTTTCATGGCTTTTGCAAGCGAATTGGCATCAGCTCTGCTTCCTGTTATCTTCTCAAGTTCTAAGATATCAAGATCATCATTGAAGCCTTCAACCACTTCTCCTGACTGTGCCATAACGGCTTTGATATGATCAAGAATGGTAACGGACTCCTCGGGATTCATCTCCCCGGGCTTAAATCCGTCCCTGCACATCTTTGCATAGTCTTCTTCGGACATAGTATTAGACATTACTACCATATAGTCTGTCTGTGTCTTAACATCTAAGGCTCCCGCTTCGTCTATAACATCCTGCATTGATCTTCCCTGATCAATTATTAAACCGGTATCCTTACCTATATCAGTAATGTCCAATCTGATCGAATTCGATATAATATCCGCCTTAGAGTAATTGGCTGTTCTTGCCGCCTGAAGCTGCTCGGCTGCAGGCATATCCATGTTGTTACCAATTCTCATAAGCTACCTCGTTGTATATAAAAAGAGTGAAGAAAATCTTCACTCTTTATTTCGGCAGGACTTGCCCTTTTCTTTAGTTTTTCACGATTTTGTCAAAATACAGCACATCAGCGCCAAAATACTCATCAAAATAGCTGTTCATGATCGAATCATCCTTAACGACTCCGTTTTCATCTCCTAAAGAACCCTTTGTGTCGCTTCGATGATAATATGTTTCCTTGCCGTTTGAATCATATTCCACCCATGCCTCGTCATCTATCAGGATAAGACCAAGATCAGGATCAGCTATATATTTTGCCATGCCGTGATTGCTTCCGACATAAAGCTTTCCGTTTGCTATCGCCAGAGGATATGCCGTGCCGCCGCATGTTACATATCCCATGCAGCGTATGGTTCCGTCCTCATCGTAATAATATATTTCTGCATCGATAGCAGCCCAGAAGGGCTCTTCTTTCTCTCCCCCGTTGTTGTCATATACATACGATGCGACCATAAGGACATTTGTATCGCCTATATCGGTATTGATATAGCCCATGCCGTCTGTGAGCTTCTTATCTATTATCTGTGTAAATGTATCACAGCCGCTTATATCAAGATAAACATGTTCGTTTTCATCATAGTCTTCAAAATCAGGCTCACCTTGTTCCTTTGAAGGATCATACATCTGCTCTGCAACAGCCTGAATATCCAGTCCGTCAAGATCGGGTCCCGATGCAGAGAGTGAATATGCCGCACCTGTTTCGATATCAAACCAAAGAATAAGCTGTGCATCCTCATCATCGCCGTTAAATGCATAAACTTCACCCTCCATATTTCCTTCGCCCCAGTTTGCCAGTTTTACTTTATCGACCAACTGCCATTCATAGTACATACCGGAGATGTCAGAGATCTCATCCTTTCCGACAAGCTGTTCACGTGCGTTAAAGCCTGTGCCTGACAGCTCAAAGGACATCTGCACCAGAGGTTGAACATCTTTATTGGCATCCATCACGCTCCAGTTTATGTTTGTTGCACCATAAGGAGCCTTAAACAGCCTCGGAACAATATCACTTGCTTCCTTTTCGCTGCATTCATGCCACGGATTTATCGCATTCTGTCCTCCGTCATCCGCACTGCTCATATCACTTGTCTGAGTTTCATCAACTGCTTCGGTTTTATTTGTGCAGGCACATAAAAAAACAGTCAACATACATATGATGATCACGTTTCTTAATAGTTTTGTTTTCATTTCTTCTCCTCAAATAATCAGCCCTCAGAAAATTCTGAGGGCTTTGTTATAACATATTCAGATCTCAAATATCACGGCAGAAAACGGCGGCAGATCAAAGTTCAATGTATAATCCCTGTTGTCGCACTTGTAAGGCTTGGGTGTGATAGATTCGGGTATGCTGTGTCCGTTTCCTCCAAAGCGTTCGTCATCGCTGTTCAAAAGAAGCTTAACCTTTTTTGATGTAGGTACGCCCACTGCGTACTCCTCTCGCATGATAGGTGTCATATTTAGGACAAACAGAAGCTTTTTCCTTCCGTCAGCGCTCTTTCTGATAAAGCTGTATGTGCTCCTGTCGGCATCATCACAGTTTATCCACTCAAATCCGCCCCAGTCATTGTCTATCTCATACATGGCCTTGTTCTTTCGATATAGCAGCAGCAGTTCGCGGACATATTCCTGCATTCCCCTGTTTAAAGGCTCGCTTAGAAGGAACCAGTCAAGCTCTCTTGCCTCAGACCATTCCCTCTCCTGACCGAATTCCTGGCCCATGAATAGAAGCTTCTTTCCGCAGTGACCGAACATGAACGTATATCCGACTCTTAAGTTGGCATATTTATCTACCTTGTATCCCGGCATCTTTTCAACCATGGAACACTTAAGATGAACAACTTCATCATGTGAGAGAGGAAGTATATAGTTTTCAGAGCTGTTATAGCTCATCGCAAACGTAAGCGCGTGGTGGTTGTTCTTCCTGAAGTACGGATCGAGCTTCATATATTCGCAGAAATCATGCATCCAGCCCATATTCCATTTGAAACTGAATCCCAGTCCGTCATCCTCGACACTTGCTGTGATCTTTGGCCATGCGGTCGATTCTTCGGCTATTGTCATAACGCCTGAGTCAAGGCCTCTTATAACGCTGTTTAGGTGCTTGAAGAATTCTATGGCATCCAGATTCTCGTTTCCGCCGTATTTGTTCGGCAGCCATTCTCCGCTCTTTCTTCCGTAATCAAGATAGAGCATAGATGCAACGGCATCTACCCTTAAGCCGTCTATATGGAATTCGTTTATCCAGAAAAGCGCATTTGCGATGAGGAAATTCTTGACCTCTGTTTTTGCATAATTGAATATCTTCGTACCCCAGTCGGGATGCTCTCCTCTTCGCTTGTCGGGATGTTCATACAGACATGTTCCGTCAAACTCTGACAGGCCGTGTGCATCTCTCGGGAAATGAGCGGGTACCCAGTCAAGAATGACACCGATGCCGTTTCTGTGAAGCAGATTTACAAGATATGCAAAATCCTCAGGTGAACCGTATCTTGAAGTCGGTGCATAATATCCCGTTACCTGATATCCCCAGGAACCGTCAAACGGATATTCCGCGATGCCCATGAGTTCAACATGGGTATATTTCATATCAGAAAGATATTCTACTATCCTGTCGGCAAACTGTCTGTATGTATAGAAGCCGTCCTCACCGGTCGGATGCTTCATCCATGAGCCTATGTTGCACTCATATATGGCAAGCGGCTCTCTGTTCATATCCTTGCCGGCTCTTGCCTTCATCCATGATGAATCGCTCCATTTGATCCTGCTAAGATCAGCTATCCTTGATGCTGTTCCCGGTCTTAATTCCGCCCAGTTTGCATACGGATCCGCCTTGTAGAGTTTTTTACCTTCGGGTGTTGTTATCAGATACTTGTACAGCTCTCCCTCTCCTATGCCAGGATAGAACCCGGCAAAGATGCCTCCTTCTCCGAGCTTTTTAAGAGGATGCGTCTCTTCGTTCCATCCGTTGAACGTTCCGACTACATGAACTGTTTGAGCATTAGGCGCCCAGACGGCAAAAAACACTCCGTCAACGCCGTCCTCGCACGAAAGGTGCGCACCCAGTTTCTTATATATCTCATAGTGAGTACTCTGACCGAACAGATACTGATCATCATTCGATATAAATACTTTTTGTTTTTTTCTGTCTGCCACGTAAAACCCCTCTCTCTACCGGATACCCCATCCGGCAGAACATTAACTAAGAAAATCGTTCTCTCTGAGGATTATCATATCCTCCTCATCATATCTCTTGGCGAACAATACATCGGTGAAATGCTTGAGCGTCTTCTTGTTGGCTTTCTCGATCGCTTCGTCTATGATGCTCCTTACATCCGCAACGGTTACCACGTGATCGCTGGTCTGCAGTTCATCTATACGTGTATGCAATGCAAGTATGCCCATATCATCTATAGAATACTCAAGATGTTCAGCATACTTCTTTCCGTATGCAACTAAAGCATCGTCGCTTAATTCCTCAACCTCGATGTGAACATTGATGATCTGCTTCATGCCGTCAAAGTATTCCATCATCTTGTGCATGTTCTTCTTGGTATCCTGAAGCGCGACTACGATCCCGGTATTTTCCTGATTGAGAGCTCTTAACAGATTCTTTG
>JAGCXJ010000189.1 GCA_017961385.1 Lachnospiraceae bacterium | reverse complement strand
ACATTAACATCGAGTATGATAACTTCATCGATTTCCTTCCTCGCTCCGTCCTTTGTTGCATATCCCTTTAGTCTTATCGTTGCCTGACCGGGCTGTTTGCTTATCTCGGCTTTCAGGCGTCTCGGTTCATCCATCTTTAGCTCGAGCTTTTCATAAACTGAGCGAAGCTTGGCTGCGCAATCAAATATCCTTAGTTCCTTTTCGGGACTCATACCGAATCTTGAGCGTTCATTATAAGAAACTGTCACCCTGTCGATGTCGGAATTCATTAAGGCCGAGATATGTATCTCAACCTCGGGATTGTTATAGTAGTAAACTTCAGTCAGGCCGTATGCCAAAAGAGCGGCGTATGATATCAGAAGCAATACCGAAACTATTATAAGAATGAGTTTTTTGTTCATTGCTTTTCCTTAAACTATACTTCGACCGTATCGGGTACGCATGCCACAAGATCGATCTTGGGGATCTCGCAGAATATCTCGACAAGATCCTGGTCAAGCTGTTCTCCCGAAACCTCCTTCATGATCTTTAATGCTTCCTCGTGAGCTCTGGGCGGCTTGTAGGATCTTCTCATGGTGATGGCCGCATAGGTATCTGCAACAGCTATTATCTTTGAAGCATAGGGGATCTGTGAATCCGGAATGCCGTAATATCCTTTTCCCGTAAGTTTCTCATGATGATATTCTATCCAGGGAAGGATTTCCTTAAATGATCCTAAAGGCTTTAAGATATTTACACCAAGCCTCGGATGATTTTTCATGACAAGCCATTCATCATCTGTTAGGGGCTCCGGCTTATTTAATATCTCTTCGGGGATACCGAGTTTGCCCACATCATGCATGAGGGATGCAAACTCTAAGCTTACCCTGTTTATCCCTTCTTTTTTTTGAGCAGGCAGGTTGTCATATAGGAGCATGGTAACGTTTCTTACATATCTGCTGTGGCCCTTAAGGTTTGGATCTCTTGCATCGACAACACCGATAAGAGTCTCTGCGATGCTTAAACAGTTCTCCTTTACCGTTCTTATGAGTCGAAACAGCAGAGTCTCTACTATCGCAACAAATATGCTCCCGCCAAATAAAATGCCTGCCATCATAAGATCGGGCTTTCCGAAAAGCCCGACGAGTATATATCCCACAAGGAAGAATATCAAAAGAGCAAGTGCCACTATCTCCCATATCTTGTCCTGGGATACACCGTTAGATAAAACGTCCTTTGTGCTTTTTATGAACAGACAGTATCTTACGATGTTTGTTACCATCAGTATAGCTCCGAGAGCTATCATTACCGCGATCATATTTACCATTCGGTCACCTTCTTCCCTAGATCAGACCTTTTACCTGTCACCCATGAATGCCTTCATCGGATTGACCTGCTTTGCAAGAGCATAGATAGAGTCCTGCTCGTTATTTATATAATCCTTCAGCTGATCTATCTCTTCATCGCTAAAGCCTCTGTTGCTTATAAGGTTTACTCCCGGCAGAGAAAACTCAGCAGTCTTTTCATTGTCCGAAAACATCACATATACTGCTTTTGAATCCTTGGTGCGTGTCATTGAAGAAACGCTCATCTTTATCTCACTGCTCATGCTTCTACCCTGTCAATCTCTTCTTTCGGCTTTGCCTCTCTTACTGTCACATCATCAAGTTCTATGACATAGCCGAATGCCTTAAGTTTGTTTCTTTCCATTTCATAAATATGGCTCGAATCTGCTTCTATAAGTTCATTTATCTCACAGACAGGCACCATCATACGATGAGGATCACCCTCGATAAGGTTATATTTTACATAGTAGATAGATATCTTATTAACGGTTCCGTTAAGGATATTTACACCCTCCCAGTCATCGAAGTGCGCATCATATACGTAGTCAAGATCCATGATGCCCAGATCGCTTGTAAGACAGGCAGCACTTTTCACGTACCACTTAATCCTATCACCTGTCCTGAACGGTTCTCCGCAGCATTCCATCTGCCAAAGTTCGTAAAATACTCTTGTACTCATTCTTAAATCTCTTACTCTACAGCCACTTTTTCTTCTTAAAGAAGAGCAGGCTTGAAACGGCGATTATCAGGCTTATTGCTATTATAACGGGATAGCCCCATCTCCATTCAAGCTCGGGCATATATCTAAAGTTCATGCCGTACCATCCGACAATGAGTGTGAGCGGCATAAATATGGTCGTAACAACAGTTAAGACCGTCATTATCCTGTTCTGCTTTATATCAAGGTGAGCCTTGTACTGGTCTCTTAGCTGCATGGTATATTCACGCAGTGATGTTGAAGTATCATGAAGTCTTGCCATCCTGTTTAAGAACAGTCTGAAGTATCTTAGATTCTCCTGCTTAAAGAAATTGTTTTCATTCTCTTCAAGTTCCTGACCAAGATCCATGAGCTGTTCATAATGGATCCTTAAGTCTCTTATATCGCTTCTGATATCATTGAGTCTTACTGTCGGGAAGTCATCAGCGCCTTCCATTATGGTCTTTTCCATGTGATCGAGTTCTCTTTCATATTTTTCCATGAGTCTCAGATCATCTATGACTATCTGATCTAAAAAATCATATATGAATCTCTCGAGGCTTGGAAGCTTCCATTTCTTTACTTTTCTTATACTCTCGATCAGTTCGTTTGCCTTGCCGCTGTCATCTATAAAGACAATGCCTTTCTCATCCAGTACCACGGCAAACTTGCTGTCCTCTCCGCTCAGATCGTCTCTGTGAGGAATGGAAAACGAACCTGTCAGGGAATCGTAGTT
>JAGCXJ010000188.1 GCA_017961385.1 Lachnospiraceae bacterium | reverse complement strand
TTCAAGGGAGACAAGGAACCTGATATCGACCTTAACTTCTCTGGAGAATATCAGTCAAACGCTCACAGATATACCGAGGTGATCTTCGGAAAGGGACAGACCTTCAAGGCGGGCACGATAGCCGCACTTGCCGACAAGACTGCCTACGGCTTCATAAAGAAGTACTACGAGGAGAGGTCGATAAGCAAGCGTACGGCCGAGATTAACAGGATAGTGCAGGGCTGCATGGGTGTAAGACGAAGCACCGGCCAGCATCCCGGAGGAATTGTCGTTCTGCCAAAGGGAGAGAACATCTACTCGTTCACTCCGATTCAGCATCCCGCCAATGATATGACAAGCGACATCATAACCACGCACTTTGATTATCACTCAATAGACCATAACCTTTTAAAGCTCGATATACTCGGACACGATGATCCTACCATGATAAGGATGCTGCAGGATCTTATCGGAATGGATCCAAGGACCATACCTCTTGATGATCCAAAGGTAATGAGTCTGTTTCAGAGTACTGAGGCACTCGGGATAACACCCGATGATATGGGCGGGACACCGCTCGGGTGTCTGGGAATACCCGAGTTTGGCACGCAGTTTGCCATGCAGATGCTCATAGATGCCGGACCAAAGGCATTTTCTGATCTTGTAAGGATATCGGGACTGTCACACGGAACAAACGTATGGCAGGGAAATGCAGAAGTCCTCATCAAGGAAGGAACGGCGACGATATCTACCGCGATCTGTACAAGAGATGATATCATGACCTATCTTATAGAGATGGGAGTTGAGAGCTCTCATGCATTCAAGATAATGGAGGATGTCAGAAAGGGAAAGGTCGCAAAGAAAAAGAGTGCAGGCTGGGATGAATGGAAGAAGGAGATGAAGGAGCATAATGTTCCCGACTGGTACATCTGGTCCTGCGAGAGGATCGAGTACATGTTCCCCAAGGCTCATGCGGCTGCCTATGTCATGATGGCATGGAGGATTGCCTACTGCAAGATATATTATCCGCTCGAGTATTACACGGCTTATTTCACTATAAGAGCAAAGGGCTTTGACTATGAGACGATGTGCTTTGGCAGAGAAAAGGTGGACAAGGCATTAAAGGATATAAAGAATGCCAAGGAAGAAGGAAAGGGCAAGCAGAGCGCTACCGAAAAGGATACGGAGACTGCATTAAAGAGCGTTCAGGAGATGTATGCGAGAGGCTTTGAGTTCATGCCGATAGATCTTAAGCTCGTTAAGCCCACCCACTTCCAGGTAATAGACGGAAAGATCATGGCAAGCCTTACATCCATTGCAGGTCTTGGTGAATCCGTTGCCATCGGTATCGTGGAGGCTGCAAAGGGAGATCCTTTCCTGTCAAAGGAAGACTTCAGACAGCGCAGCAAGGCATCATCCACTATTGCGGATAAGCTCTCGGAACTTGGAATACTCGGTGATATACCCGAAACGAATCAGATATCATTATTCGATTACATGATGTAATAAATTAAAGGGAGATTTAACATGAAAGACTTTTTGGATGCATTATCATCAAAGGAACCGACACCCGGAGGCGGCGGAGCCAGCGCACTGGTCGCAGCAGTAAGCTGCTCTTTGTGCAGCATGGTATCAAACCTCACAACCGGAAAGAAGAAGTATGCGCAGTACCAGGAAAAGATAGATGAATATCTGGTGTTACTTAAAGAAAAGAACGAGCTGCTGCAGACTGATATAGAAAAGGATGCAAAGGCATTTGCACCTCTTGCAAAGGCATATTCCCTGGATAAGTCTGTTGAAGGATATGAGGAAATAATGGAAAAGGCTCTCTTTGATGCGGCGACCGCGCCCAAGGAGATACTTGAGGATATCTATTCTCTCGTACCTGTTATAGAGGATCTTGCCGTAATGGGCTCAAGACTTGCCATAAGCGATGTGGCTGTTGCCGCAGCCTGTCTTGAAGCTGCCATGAAGGGATGCGTCTTAAACGTCTATATAAATACGAAGTCAATGAAAAACAGAGATACGGCACAAAAGATGAACGAACATGTAAACAAGATCGTATCTGACGGTTCTATGAGGATGCAGAAGGTATATGCCGACATAAACGGCATGCTTATCGGCTAGCCTGACCGCAAAATATTGCTGTCTGTAAATATATTTGACAATAAAATGCAGAATAATGCGATTTACATCAAATAAATATTTGCTATAATCGTAGTTAGTTTAAAAAAGGTGACCTGTATATGGAAGAGATGAGAGGAATGCCCGTAGTCAAGCACATCGCTGAGGACGTTACGGGAAGAATGGAAGCACTTGCAAAAAAAGGTATCGTGCCTACACTGGCAGTAATACGTGTAGGGGAGAGAGAAGACGATCTTTCCTATGAGCGCGGCCTTATGAAGCGATTCGAATCCGTAAATGCCAAAGTTGTGAGCAAGGTTTTGCCGCAGGGGGTTGACGAAGGAGAGTTAATCGATTTACTATTAGAGTGTAACAGGGATGATGACATCCACGGAATTTTGCTCTTCAGACCTCTTCCGAAACATCTTGACGAGAAGAAGATCGTAGAGCTTGTCGATCCGAGAAAAGATGTCGACTGCATGTGCCTTACAAACATAGCACATACCTTTACCCAGTCCGGACTCGGACATGAGCCCTGTACTCCGTCAGCAGTGATAGAGATGATGGACTACTACGGGATAGATCTTACAGGCAAAAAGGTTGTTGTTGTCGGCAGGAGCATGGTAGTGGGAAAACCCATGGCCATGATGCTTCTTAAGAAAAATGCAACAGTGACGATCTGCCATACCAAGACAAAAGACCTAAAGAATGAATGCAGACAGGCCGATATAATAGTTGCATGTGCAGGTGTGGCCGGCATGATAGATGACTCGTACATCAGTGAAGGCGCGATAGTATTTGACGTCGGAATAAATGTTGTTGACGGAAAGTTGTGCGGTGATGTAAAATATGAGTCGGTTTCGGGCACGGCATCGAAAGCAACGCCTGTTCCGGGTGGTGTCGGAACCGTCACCACATCAGTTCTGCTCAAGCATACCGTATGGGCTGCCGAGCAGATGACAGAATAAAAATATGATTTTACAGCAGACCTAAGATTTGTTACAATGTAGTTGTAAGATCACAATATCAATTTGATATAAGTTTCCGGTTCATTGAATCGGGATTTATATACTCCCCCTTTTACAAGACCATTTGCGCCCCCCGTAAATGGTCTTTCCCTTTGTATCCCCAAAAGATTATTGTATAGAAAATTATATAATTTGACCAAAAGTGTGTACACGATAATAAAAATATTGTAAAATATACACACAGTATGAAGGAAGAAGGTATGGTGGAATATGGAGAGATACTACGATAGTCTTACGGGGCTGCCAGGAATGTCGTATTTCTATGAACTGGCAGACGCCGAAGGCAGGCGCCTTGTCACTGAAGGAAGTACGCCTGCTATCCTTTTTATGGATATAAGCGGGATGAAACAGTTCAATCATAAGCATGGCTTCAGGCAGGGCGACGACCTGCTCATTTCTTTTGCTTCACTCCTTACAGATCAGTTCGGCATTGATAACTGCAGCCGTTTCATACAGGACCACTTTGTTGTTGTGACAGATTCAAAAGATGTTGAAGAAAGGATAAGGCATCTTTTTAAAGAGTGGAAAAAGACAGGCGAGATGGGAAAGCTGCCGATAAGAGTCGGCATATATGTATATCAGAACAGCGGCAAGGATATAGTAATGGCATGCGATAATGCCAAGGTTGCCTGTGACATGATAAGAAACACCTATTCGTCAGGCATAAACTACTATAATAAAGAACTTGAACTGGATATAGAGAAGAAGGAATATATAATCTCAAACATAGACAGAGCGATCTGTGAGAAATGGATAAACGTATATTATCAGCCGATAGTAAGAGCGGTAAACGGAAGAGTCTGTGATGAAGAGGCTCTTTCAAGATGGATAGATCCTTTAAAGGGATTTCTTTCTCCGGCGGATTTCATAGGTATACTTGAAGATGCGCATCTTATCTACAAGCTCGATCTTTATGTCGTTGAGCAGATCATTGAAAAGATAACAAGGATATCATCCCTTGGACTTAATCCTGTACCGCAGTCCGTTAATCTTTCAAGGACTGACTTTAAAGAATGCGACATGGTTGAAGAGATCTGCAAGCGCATGGATGGGGCAGGCCTTGATCATAGTCTGCTCACCATAGAGATAACAGAGAGCGCGATAGCAGCTGATTTTGATTACATGAAACAGCAGGTCAACAGATTCAGGGATAATGGCTTTCAGGTATGGATGGATGATTTCGGCAGCGGATATTCATCTCTTGATGTTCTCCATGACCTTGAATTTGACCTTATCAAGTTTGATATGCGCTTTTTACATAAGCTTGAAGACGGGATAAACGGAAAGATCATACTGACGGAACTTATGACAATGGCAACGACTCTTGGGCTTGAAACAGTCTGTGAAGGAGTAGAGACTCTTGAACATGAAAGATTCTTGCAGGAGATAGGCTGCGGCAAGCTGCAGGGCTATTACTATACAAAGCCGGTTCCTGTCGAAAGGATAATAGACAAGTATGCAAACGGAGGCGGCGTAAGATTTGAATCGCCAAAGGAAACACCTTACTATGAGATCCTGGGAAGGATAAATCTTTATGACCTTGGTTCGACTATCGGAAATGAAGGAGATGATCTTGACCGTTTCTATAATTCCATTCCGATGGCAATAATGGAACTTACGGATGACTCCGTGCGTCTTGTAAGAAGCAATAAATCATATCAGCAATTCGCTGCAAGGACATTTGAAAGAAACGTCGGAAACAGTTTCGAGAGGTTTGATACCATTCCCGAACATCACAGGGATACCTTCCTAAGACTTATGATCGAATGTGCGAATACCGGAAAGAGGATCTATGTGGATGAAACCATGCCAAACGGCATGACAGTGCATTCGTTTATGAGAAGGATCGCTGTAAATCCGGTGACCGGAACAAGATCGGTGGCCCTGGCAGTCCTTTCGGTGACTGATGATCATTCGCATATGATATAAATTTACTGCTTATGTCATGACAACAGACATAGGCAGTTTTTTTATCATATATGTGGTTTACATAATAACAAAATACCTTTATGAGCCTTTAAAAGACTGATACAGATATACAAAAAACCCGTATTCAGAAAGAATACGGGTCTTTAGCAGCTGATAGGGGAATCGAACCCCTGATTCCGCCGTGAGAGGGCGGCGTCTTAACCTCTTGACCAATCAGCCATAAGTGCTTTATTTAGCACGCTTGTTTATTATATAGGCTCATATATAAAAAAGCAAGTCTTTTTTTCAATTCTTTTTAACGCTTAGGAGTCTTGTATATATTACCAGTTTATAAACAATCATAAATATTATATGAAAATATACTCAAAATCCTTTCTTTGTGATAAGATAAAACGTAGTTTAGGCGGGAGAGTTTTTAGATGGGTACTCAGAACAGTAATCAATTCAACAACGACATAGGAAATAGGATACAGGAGTCTGTGCTGGATGCGCTTAGAACGGGGGATTTCAGCAAGCTTAATCTTGATATCACAGATTCGGTAAAGGAAGTGTTAAACGGTGTCGGAGATACGATAAATTCTGCGGTCAGCGAAGCAAAAGGGACTGCTTCGAGCGCTGCGAGAGGATTTACTCAATCACCGTATGTAAAGTCATACCGTGACACGGCGGCCATGGATATCGCAAGACACCAGGCTCAGAGAGAGCAGCTTAAAAAGAAGGCCGCAAAGCGCATAAAGTTTGTCGACAAGGGCGGTATAACAGGCATCTTTCAGATCATTATGGGATGGCCTTTTACCGTTGTGGGACTGGTCGGCTTTTTCAGTTCTCTGACAGAAATGGATGCTTTTGGCGTAGCGCTCGGAGCAATGTTTCTTGCTGCCGGCATTACGGCCATATTCAAGGGCATAGGAAAGATAACTCTGAGGAGCCTTGCCGTAAGATACAGGGATCTGTGCAAGGACAAGCAGTATGAGAGCGTGGATACCATTGCAAACTCGACAGGCTCATCAAGAGAAAAGGTTATAAAGAATATAAGGAAGATATTAAAGAAGGGATTCTTCCCCGAAGGCTTTCTGGATGAACAGGAGACTACCTTCATGGTATCCAAGGAAGTCTATGAACAGTATCTTTTAGCTGAAAACGGCAGAAAGGCCAAGGAACAGGAAGATCTTGAGAGAATAAAGAACAATCAGATGTCGACTGCCGAGCAGACAGAGCTCGATGTCATGATCAGCAAGGGAAACCAGTACATCACAAGACTGCGTGAGCTTAATGACAACATACCCGGAGAAGTCATCACCGCAAAGCTTTCAAGGCTTGAAGGGCTTTTAGGAGAGATATTTGACAGGGTAAGAGAGCATCCCGATCAGATGGTAAACTGCAGAAAGCTCATGGACTATTATCTCCCTACCATGATAAAGCTCGTGGAAGCATATGAGGAATATGACAAGGTAAGCTCGCCGGGCGAGGATATCAAGGCAGCCAAGAACGAGATAGAAAAGACACTCGATATCATCAACCAGGCATTCGTTGAGCTTTTGAACAAGCTGTTCCAGAACTCAGTATGGGATGTAAAGGCTGAAGCAAACGTTTTAAAGACAATGTTAAGACAGGAAGGCCTTGCAGACGACAGATTCACTCAGACAAGCGGCAACGCGGATCTGTTAAACGAAACTGCTGTCAACATAGAAGAGGACGATGATATCTTTATAGAAGAAAAGGAACAGGTTGAAGTTCCCGTAGTAAATGAGATATAATGTTACATATTTATATATATTAAAGGAGTATAGTGATGACTGATAACATGGAATTGATCGCGGAAAGCGCGAAGGTAGAGCTGACAGACGAAGAAAAGCAGACCGTTACAAGCTATGCGGACAGTATAGATATACGTGATTCCCAGATGGTGCTTCAGTACGGCGCCGGAGCTCAGAAGAAGATATCGGACTTTTCCGAGACAGCTTTAAAGAGTGTAAGAACAAAGGATCTTGGCGAGATAGGAACGCTTCTCGGAAACGTTGTAAGCGAGCTCAAGAGCTTTGATGTTACAGAGGAAAAG
This sequence comes from Lachnospiraceae bacterium, assembly GCA_017961385.1. Lineage (GTDB taxonomy): Bacteria > Bacillota > Clostridia > Lachnospirales > Lachnospiraceae > Colinaster. The sequence continues at coordinate 2,736 of JAGCXJ010000188.1, read as the reverse complement.
GGAATCTTTGGCTTCTTTAAAAAGGAAGTTAACAAGGTTCAGTCAATAAAGGCAAGATACGACAAGGCCGAGACAAACGTAAACAACATAGTAAAGGTCATGGAGAATCATCAGGTAACCCTTCTTAAGGATATCGCGATGTTGGACCAGATGTATGAATCAAACCTCAAGTATTTCAAGGAACTGACTCTTTACATACTCGCTGGAAAGCAGAAGCTTGCAGATGCAAGAAACGTTGAGCTTCCAAAGCTCCTTGCAAAGGCTGAGGAGAGCGGACTTCCCGAGGATGCGCAGGCAGCAAAGGACTATGCTTCACTCGTTGACAGATTCGAAAAGAAGATCTACGATCTTGAGCTTACAAGAAACATCTCAATGCAGATGGCTCCTCAGATCAGACTGATCCAGAATAACGACACTGTAATGAGCGAGAAGATCCAGTCTACCATAGTAAATACCATTCCTCTGTGGAAGAGCCAGATGGTAATAGCTATCGGTCTTGATCATTCCCAGGATGCTGCAAAGGCTCAGCGCCAGGTTACAGATGCTACAAACGAGCTTTTAAGAAAGAATGCAGAGGCATTGAAGATCGCTTCTATAGAGACAGCAAAGGAGAGCGAGAGAGGTATCGTGGATATCGAGACTCTTACTCAGACAAACCAGACACTCATCGATACTCTCGACGAGGTAATGAAGATCCAGGACGAGGGAAGAGTAAAGAGAGCAGAGGCAGAGCAGGAGCTTGCAAGGATCGAGGATCAGATGAGAAACAAGATCCTAGAGGTTTCAAAGGTAAGACAGTGATCTTACAAAAACAGTTGATTTTTGGCACATGAAGTGTTAATATAATCATTGTTAAATATGTTTACTAGATTAGAGTGGATTTGCGTCCACTCTTTTTTATGGATTATGGAAGGATGTGTTATATGTCAAAAGCGGATTATGAAGCCCGCACCGAAGAGCTGATGACACCCATTGCCGAAAGACTATCGTTAAAGATCTACGATGTCGAGTTTGTAAAGGAAGGTCAGGACTACTACCTGAGAGTGTATATCGACAAAGAAGGCGGTGTCACAATCGATGACTGCGAGGCTGCGAGCAGAGCCTTATCGGACGAGCTTGACAAAGAGGATTTCATAAGCGAGGCATACATACTTGAGGTGAGCAGCCCCGGACTTGGAAGGACGCTTAAAAGGAAAGACACTTTTTAAACAGTCTAGGTGAAGAGGTTGAGATAAAGACCTTTAAACCTGTTGACGGCTTAAAGGAATTTACGGGCATCCTTACAGATTACAGGGATGGAACGGCGATTATAGAAACTGAGGCCGGTGAAATGAGTTTTAAAGCAGATATGATCGCGAAAGCGAGTCTGACAATAGATTTTTAAAAACAAACGAGAAAGAGAGGATAATACAAAAAACGATGAATAAGGAACTGATAGAAGCTTTAAATGCACTTGAGAAGGAAAAGGAGATCAGCAAGGAGACTCTTTTTGAGGCTATCGAGAACTCGCTCCTTACAGCATGCAAGAACCATTTCGGCAAGGCAGACAATGTAAAGGTTGAGATCGACAGAGAAACCGGTGATTTTCTTGTTTATGCCGAAAAGACAGTTGTCGAGTCTGCTGACGAGGTAGAGGATGGCATGCTTCAGATAAGTCTTGACGAAGCAAAGGCTGTTTCAAAGAAGGCTAAGGTCGGTGATGTCGTAAATGTAGAGATCAAGTCAAAGGAATTCGGACGTATCGCAACACAGAATGCAAAGAACGTGATCCTTCAGAAGATCAGAGAAGAGGAAAGAGACGTTATCTATAATCAGTACTACGGCAAGGAGAAGGATATCGCAACAGGTATCGTTCAGAGATATATCGGAAAGAACATCTCTATAAACCTTGGAAAGGCTGATGCACTCTTAAACGAGTCAGAACAGGTTAAGACAGAGAACTTCAGACCTACGGAGCGTATAAAGGTTTACATAATAGAGGTTAAGAAGACAAACAGAGGCCCCCGCATCCTTGTAAGCCGTACACATCCCGAGCTTGTAAAGAAGCTCTTTGAATCTGAAGTAACAGAGATAAAGGACGGCACAGTCGAGATCAAGTCTATCGCGCGTGAAGCAGGAAGCAGATCAAAGATCGCCGTATGGAGCAACAATCCAAACGTAGATCCTGTAGGTGCATGCGTCGGTATAAACGGAGCAAGAGTAAACAGCATCGTTGATGAATTAAAGGGCGAGAAGATCGATATCGTATGCTGGGACGAGAACCCCGGTATCCTTATCCAGAATGCTCTTTCACCCGCCAAGATCGTTGCGGTATTCGCAGATCCCGATGAAAAGACCGCAAAGGTAGTAGTTCCCGATTATCAGCTGTCGCTGGCTATCGGAAAGGAAGGACAGAACGCACGTCTTGCAGCAAGACTCACAGGATACAAGATCGATATCAAGTCCGAGACTCAGGCTAAGGATGCTCCCGGATTCCGTTATGAAGACTACATGGATGACGAGGATGAGTACGAAGACGAGTACGAGGAGTATGAGGAGTACGACGAGGAGAATACAGAGGTTGACGAATAAGAAGATACTTTCGCTTTTGGGTCTGGCAACAAGATCGAGAAATCTTGTAAGCGGCGAGTTCATGACAGAAAGATCCGTCAAGGACGGAAGTGCGAAGATCGTGAGCGTAGCTGATGACGCATCAGACAATACAAAGATAGAATTCAGTGACATGTGTGCATATTA
>JAGCXJ010000187.1 GCA_017961385.1 Lachnospiraceae bacterium | reverse complement strand
TGGGAACCTTGTACGATAGAGTATATAAAAAAGTACAGACCAAATGAAACGTCCTACTCGAACGGACAGGTGCTCAAAAGACCGTATTCGAAAGATGAGGCCAGAACTGTCGTCATGGAAATGGCAGATCAGCTGTCGCTTGATCTAGTGGAGAAGGGGCTGGTGACCGATCAGCTTAATCTTTATGTTGGATATGATGCGAACACATTTAAAAACGGTAAGGATCATAAGGATTATGATGGAGAGATAAAAAAAGACAGGTACGGCAGGGATGTTCCCAAACATGCTGGAGGAACTATAAATCTTAATTTAAAAACATCGGCATCATCTGTCATTACCGATGCGTTTATTAGGGAATATGATAAGGCTGTAGATGAAAATCTCTTTGTCAGAAGGCTTTCGGTGACATCCTGCAGACTTATGACGGAAGAGGACGCAAAAAAAGAAGATGAATATGTTCAGCTGGATCTTTTTTCTGATTTTGAAGAAGAACAAAAAAGAAAGGAAGATCTCCAAGAAAGGTTGAGCAGAGAAAGATCTCTTCAAAAAGCGACTCTTGAGATAAAAAAGAGATATGGAAAGAATGCTATCGTTAAAGGAACGAGTTTACGTGATGAAGCCACAGCCAGAGAAAGAAACGCTCAGATTGGCGGACATAACGCAGAATAGTCTGGAGGATATAAAATGAGTGATTACAGTGATATAATAGATCATGAGCATTATCAGTCAAAAACAAGACCGCATATGTCAATGCTCAACAGGGCGGCACAGTTTTCGCCGTTTGCAGCTCTTGTAGGGTTTGAACAGTATATCGATGATGCTACAGAAGAGATGAGCATTGATCAAATTGAGACAGAGGATATAGAAATACTATGAACAAAATACTGCAGAATAAAACTTATCTGTATCTTACGGAGTTCTTCGCCGGAATGTCAGTTATGGCAGTGGAACTGGGAGCGAGCAGATTACTTGCTCCATATTTCAGTTCATCACAGATCGTATGGACCATAATCATAGGTACGATTATGATCGCGATGGCATTGGGAAACATAATGGGAGGAAGATGGGCAGATAAGGATCCAAATCCGGACAGGCTTTATAAAAGAATAATAATAGCTGCCGTATGGATAGGACTGATACCGGTAGTCGGAAAGTATATAATACTGGGAATAAGTGCATTACTGGTATTTACAATAAACACTAATTTCCTTGTGATAGCAGCATTTGCTGCGTGCATGGTTGTTTTTGTATTTCCGCTGTTTTTGCTTGGAACAGTTACGCCGTCGCTGGTTAAATACACTGTTGACAGTCTTGATGACAGTGGGAAGACAGTCGGTTATCTGAATGCTGCAAATACGATCGGCAGCATCATAGGTACGTTTGTACCGACGTTTATAAGCATTCCGGCTGTGGGAACCAATATCACTTTTTTGATCTTTTCGGGAATATTGCTCTTACTTGCCATAATATATTTTGCATCAGGTAAAAAGAGATCGACTGCAGCGATTATTTCGATCATCATATTTGCGTCTTCGTGTGTCTTAGGACATGGTGATTCATTTGCTTTCTGGAGAGATGATCTGACTTATGAGGGAGAATCTATCTATAATTATCTTCAGGTCTATGAGGATGATTCCAAGGTTGTTTTTTCGACAAATGTCCTGTTTGGAGTCCAGTCGGTATACAGAAAGGAAAAGACTCTGACCGGTATGTATTATGACTATGCAATGGCAGCTCCTTTCATGGCAGGAATAGAGGAAAAGGAAGATCTTGATATACTTATATTGGGGATGGGGACAGGAACATTCGCAACCCAGTGTAATCGGTATTTTACTAATGTAAATGTTGAGGGAGTTGAAATAGATGAGAGGATAACAGATCTTGCTCATGAGTATTTTGAACTCCCAAACGATATCAATGTTACGACTTACGATGGACGAGCATATCTTCACGGACTGGATAGTGATGTAAAATACGACGTTATAATGGTTGATGCCTATCAGGATATAACAATCCCGTTTCAGATGTCTTCGATAGAGTTTTTTTCACTTGTAAAGGAACATCTGACGGATGACGGTGTCATGGTCGTAAACATGAATATGATATCTGACGGTGAAGATGGAATAAATGCTTATCTGGCTGATACGATATCAAGGGTATTTCAGTCAGTTTATACTGCTGATGTATATAACGGAACCAACAGGGAATTATTCGCTTCTAACAACTCTGAGATCATAGAGCGATTTGAAAAAGGATACAGCCTGGAAGAAGAAGGCAGTTTAAGAAATATGATGGAGCGCGTGGATGGAGCTCTTACTGCATATGAAGCCGGAGATCATCTGCTTACGGATGATAAGGCACCTGTTGAATTGCTCAGTATGAAAGCTATAGATGCGATCATAGGCAAAGAAGTGGATTATTATAAGCAGATTTATGATGAAAAAGGTCTTGAAGGCGTTATTGAGAGATTCTGATCTGTTGCTTGTATAGTTGTAAAGGAGAATCTTGTCGATGAATCGAGTGTTGTTCATTGGTGGAAAAGAATCGTTTCTTGTAAGAGTGTTGCTTAAAAAACTGCAGGATACAGGATTGATATGTGAATTTGCTCGATGGGAAGTCGACGATATCAATTCAAAATGGAATGAGACAAAACTGGTTGTCGTGTATATGGAGGAAGGAGAAATACCTAAGGATGCAGCACTCCATTTCCTGTGTGAAAAAATGCTTGAGGATGGAGTCTTGATGATACCTATTGGGGATAAGGACGTCCTCAGATTCATAAAAGCTCATGTGTCGGGAGATCTTGTGTATGCAGTGTATGAAAGACCGATAGACAATACTGCTTTTGTTGAAAATGTAATTGATATGTTTAAAAAGCTGGAATCAGGAGAATTCAGAAAAACAGTCCTGATCGTTGATGATGATCCATTATATCTCGGACTTGTCAGAGAATGGCTTAGAGGTACATATAAGGTAGCTATGGCCAATTCGGGACTCCAGGCTATCAAATGGCTTGGAAAAAACAAGGCTGACCTTATTTTGCTTGACCATGAAATGCCTGTGACAACGGGACCGCAGGTTTTGGAGATGCTAAGAAGTGATGAGGAGACTAAGAACATACCTGTTATATTCCTTACGGGAAAGGGAGACAAGGAAAGCGTTATGGCAGTGGTAGCATTAAAACCAGAGGGATATTTTTTAAAAACCATTGAGAAGGATGAACTGCTAGCAAAACTGAACGATTTTTTTGAAAACTGTAAATGATCGGGGGTATGAAATGAAACTGTATACAGAGTGCTTTTGGGACGACTGGGACAGGATTGTTGACATATATGTTGAAAAGAACGATAGATTCCCTGAATATATCAATGATGAGACAACATACAAGATAGTTGTTGTTGAGAAGGGAACTCTCTCACTTAAGATGGACGGCAGAGATTATGTAGCGAAGGCCCCTGCTTTAATTCTGCTGTCAAACAAAGATAAGGCTGATTTTAAAATAATGGAGAAGATCAGAGTTGATATTGTCTTCTTTAATCCGACAGCTGTCAGAGATGAATTCTCATTCGAACGGATCGATGCACATGATTTTGATAATAAGTTTGGTACGATAATATATCAGGATTATGTTATGATACTTCCGTTTACGAAGGCTGAAATTATTAAGCCTGTAATACCGATATCTCTTAACAGCCTTGAGAGGGTCAAGAACATAATAGGCTCTCTTGATGCTCAGCTAAAGGGACAGAAGGACGGATTCTGGCCTTGCAGAAGCAGATCTTTTTTGATGGAACTGCTTTATTTTATAAATTATTCGTATGTTATTGTATCAGCAGGTGATGATCAGGAAAAAAATACAGAAACGTCTGTGTCTTTTTCTGAAATAGTCGAATACCTGAATGAACATATAGGTGACAGTATCAATCTTGAGAGACTTACGAAAGAGTTTCTTATAAACAGAAACAAACTTAACGATATATTTATGAAGGAATCATCGATGACATGCATGAATTATCTGCTCAAGTTACGCCTTGATCTGGCAAAGGTACTGCTTTCAACAACTCAGATACCGATAGGAGAAGTAAGTGCAAGAGTAGGATTTGATGATCAGAATTATTTTGCAAAGGTATTTAAAAAACACGAAGGCATGTCGCCTAAAGCGTTCAGAAATCAGTAGTATGTGCAGATATTACTGATGTATGTGCAGATTTTACTATTTTTGATCCCGATAAGAACTTATGATTAACATATAAAACCAATTACAGGAGGTATATGTTATGAAAAAGAGATCTTTATCGGGATTTATTATATTATCAATAATGCTTGTTGGAACGTTATCATTTGCGGGATGTGCTACTGATGTGGATGCGGAATTATTGACAGCAAACACCGAAAATGCTCAGACTCAGATAACGGCTGAGGAAATTCCTGAATCTGTATCTGATGATCAGGTCATGAGTGATTGCATGATTGATGCTTACAGTTCACTTACTATCAAGGGACATAGCTTTGAAAGTATCGATACAGATGAGGATGGAAGACATTATGTGGCAAAAGATACTGTAAGCGTGGATATCGAAGCGGGAGATCCAAGCGGCATGATACCGCAGAACATCAGCAAGAATGTAGAGTTTCTATACGATGCTGATAATGCACAGTGGATAATTGGAAAAGAGACCTGTATATCATGGACTGTAAACAATGAAGCACTACCCGGAAGCTGCTGGAAGAGCGATACTATTAAATCCTCTGACATGAAGACATGGATGGGAGATAAGATCGACACGGATGATGGTCAGTTGTTTATAAGATTCAAAAACAAGATGGGATTTTTTGCAATAGCTATAAATGAGGAAAACGACAGCCCGAAGAAACAGCCATTCTTTACCAATGCAAGCGGTGTATTTACGTGGATAGGAGAAAACGGTATCGTAGAACAGAATTTCAAATGCATGGAAGGCATCATTACCGATGAGGGTGACAACATCCAAGAGACACTGCAGAAGGTTGCTCGCACTGGCGACATCTACACACTCGACGGTCGCCTCGTTGGCCGTGGCAGCTTGAAGAGCCTGCGCCAGAAG
>JAGCXJ010000186.1 GCA_017961385.1 Lachnospiraceae bacterium | reverse complement strand
GCCAGCAAAGAACGGAGCCGAGTACGGCACCCAAGGCAGCCTGAGCAATCTCGTAAGGAAGTTTGAGCATTGCATACTCAAATGTGCTGTATACATATATCTTACCAAGAGTATATCCTGTGACCATGATTATGCCGCCGATCGTTACTCCGATAGATGAAGCAATCCTAGGGTGAGATTTCAATGCCTTATGCGAGATCAGTGAGATCACTACAGCCTGCAGACCATGTGTAACAAGAGATACGAACATTGGAAGAGGATAGAAAAGCATATCTCCTAAAAATGATCCAACACCTCCTACAACAAACGCTTCAAACGGATTTAAAAGGATTGCTGCAAGACATATCACGGCATCACACAGATAAAGATGTCCGCCCGGAACGGGAATACCAAAAGAAGACATGATTATGTTTAATGCCATAAAAACTGCTGTAAGGGTTATCCTGAGTGTAGTTGATCTTGTTTTTGTCATTTTGGTGTACCTCTTCGAATTATGTTTTTTAGAAGTATAATACAAATCAATTAGGATTGAAATATCATTTTGACTAAAAACATTTATCAAAAAACTATCACCGGTAATAGAATTCATTTATAATGTTACTAGAACAAGCTGCGGGGAGAAAATACATGATTAACAAATTAAGAGATCAGATAAGTGAATATTTTGTTGGCAAGGAAGACGTGATCGAAGATGTACTGATATGTCTTTTGGCGGGTGGACATATCCTGCTTGAGGATGTTCCGGGTGTTGGCAAGACGACACTTGCCAAGATTCTTTCTAACTCCATAGATCTAAGTTTTGCAAGGATACAGTTTACGCCTGATACATTACCTTCGGATGTTGTAGGGATATCTATATACAACATGAAGACTGGTGAATTCGAATATAAAGAGGGTGCCGTGATGCACCAGATGATACTTGCCGATGAGATCAACAGGACATCTCCCAAAACTCAGGCAAGTCTGTTAGAGGCTATGGGAGAAGGAAAGGTTAGCGTAGATGGAGTGGACATAGAACTCCCTCAGCCTTTTATGGTGATTGCAACACAAAATCCGGTAGAATACCTGGGGACATATCCTCTTCCTGAAGCTCAGATGGACAGATTCATGATGAAGCTGTCGATAGGCTATCCAACGGCTGATGAAGAGATTCGTCTTGCAAAGAATCACATTGCTGGAAAGACTGTTGACGAAGTAAAGAGTATCTGTGGCAGTGAGGATATACTTGCACTAAGAAAAGCGGTAAATGATGTCCATGTCAGTGATGCTGTGCTTAAATATATTCAGGAGATAATAGAACTTACACGCAACGAAAGCAGATTTGTGCTTGGGGCAAGTCCTAGAGCCCTGCTCTTTATTGTGGCTGCTTCACGCGCCAAAGCGTTTATTGACGGTCGTGATTTCGTTAAGCCTGATGATGTTAAGGCTGTATCTGTAAATGTACTGCATCACAGACTGATATTAACTCCTGAGGCAAAGATACGTAAAGAGGATATCGACAGTATAGTTAAGAGTCTGGTCATTAAGGCAAAGATTCCCATGGAGTGATCCTCATGAAAAGAAACCGTATCATATTATTGATCTTATGGGTATTGTCGCTGATAGGGATTTCATTCTATGGAGGACAGATCAGCTATGGGTTGTTTATTCTCTTTTCACTCATTCCGATAATATCTCTTCTGTATATACTGTGCGTATATCTTCTGTTTAAGATATATCAGAATATCGATGCGCGTGACATTGTATGCAACAATACTGCCACGTTCTATTTTACTCTGCAAAATGAGAGTTTGATCAGTTTCTCAGGAGTCAGGGTCTTATTCTATTCAACTTTTTCCACGATAAGCGGTCTTGATGATAAAACTGAATATGAGCTTCGCCCGAAGATCGGCATTAAAAAACAGACTGACATTGTATGCAAATACAGAGGAGAATATGAGGTCGGCATCAAAAAGGTTGTGATACAGGATTTTTTCAGGCTTTTTTCGATCACATATAAAAACAGAGAGCCTTTTCGTGTCACAGTCAGACCCAATATAGTTCAACTTACAGAACTGATGCATGCTGATATAGCTATGAGCGCGGTCAGAGATTCAAGAGTCAATCAGTACGAGCCGGATGTCATTTCACGTGAATATGTTTCAGGGGATGATATCAGGATGATGAACTGGAAGATCAGTGCTGGTATAGGCAAGTTTATGGTGCGCGAAAAAACAGGGGAGCAGCAACAGGGTGTAGGTATCATAATGGATTCTTGCAGAATCAGCAACAGGATCGAAGAATACCTGCCGCTAGAAAACAAGATCCTTGAAGCTGCTATAGCCCTAAATCTGTTTTTTTCACAGCGGGGAATACCGGTATCGACATATTATGAATCAACTTCGTTTGAGGAGAGATTTGTTGATAAGGACAAAGGATTTGAGGAGTTCTATGAGAAAATGTCATCATTTGTTTTTGATGAAACTCATACCAATGAACTGCTCTGCCGTGATATTTTGGACAGCAAGACTATATTTATGAAGAAAGCGGTCTTTATGATTGTTCATAAATGGGATGAAGCTCTGGCAAATACAGCTAATGAGATAACTAGGAATAATATTCCTATTGTAGTTTACATAATATCTGATGATATTAATAGTGATCATTCATCACAGCTCATGACACGAACAAGCATGGTCAGAATATCAACTGATTCTGACCTGACGGAGGTGATGTGATGATAGATATTTTATATGATCTTATTCATGTTATACCGCTTTGTCTCATTGTTGTATTGTCTGTAATTACGGGCCCAGGTAAAGAGAATGGTGTACTTATATATATTTTTGCACTCGCATTCGGGGCTCTTCCGGTAGTTTATCTGCACATAAAATCAAGATCTCGCACGATAATGACCGGAATCATTATTGCATCTATCGCAGGAATAATGATCACGATAGGAGAAGAGACAAGATCTAGTCTTATTCATGATTACAAATGGGTATTGTGGGTGCTGTTAATCGGCATAGGCTGTCTTATTGCTGAGAAGACTGCTGAAAGATACAGGAAGATAAAGCTTATCTTTTTAGTAGCCGGAGTCATCACTCTTTTGATATTTCTCTTTAGACATATAGTGGTTTCAAAATGCATTGTACTAATGATTTTCCTCTATACAATTGTTACACTTATAGAGGAAATCCAGCTTCGTTGGAACAAGGAAGGTGATACAAAACTCAAGCCGCATGTCGTTTATGTTTTCCCGTTTGTGGCTGTTTTGTTCCTTTTGCTGTTTTTGATTAAGACGCCTGATAAACCGTATGACTGGGGATTTGTCAAAAGCTTTGCAAAGGCAGCCAGGATAAGATATGAGATCATCGTTCAGTCTCTTGATATAAAGAAAAGCTGGGATAGTGAAGAAGCCAAGATAGGATTTTCCGATGACGCAGGGATAAGCGCAGAGATCACATCCAATCCTTACAAGGTTTTTGATATTTCAAGAAATACAATGAGCAAAGGTGCTCTTTATCTTTCGGGAAAGTCGTTTGATTCATTTGACGGAAGAAGATGGATAAAGAATGATGAATCTTTGATCGATTACAAGATGTACGATGTACTCGAGACACTTGGTGCTGTTATCAGTCATGATCCTGCAAATATCGCTGATTATCTGAAAAATGATTATATTTATATCAAGTGTGTCGGTGTCAGAACAAAGCATGCGTTTACTCCTGAAAAATCCCTTTCTGAAATTGATGATGCAGAAACTGAGCAGGTGGGAGGAGATATCAGTTTTTCGCGCAGTAAGAAGCTTTTGTATAAGGTCAGATATTACAGGATAAACAGAAGTTTTGAAGGCTTTGAAGAACTGGTAAATGAAGACAGAATATTTGATGAGGAAGCTCTTGAAAGTGCAAAGGCTGAATTAACATCTGAAGATATGTCAGGATATACAATTGAAGGATATAACAGTTACAGAAAGCACATTTATGATACCTACAGCGGTAGTCCTAACCTGTCAGACAGGGCTATGAGAGAACTCGATATGGTTTTGGAAGGAGCGAATACAGACTATGAAAAACTTAAGTGCATTGAAGAGTATCTCCTTGAATTCAAATATACAACAGACCCGGGTGAGCTACCAGAAGATATTAGATCAGGAGCGGATTTCGTTGATTATCTGATGTTTGACAAAAAAAGCGGATACTGCACTCATTTTGCAACAGCTTTTGTGCTCATGGCAAGGGCGCAGGGAATTCCGGCAAGATACGTACAGGGATATGATTGCCTGACAACAGGAAAAGAAGATGAAGTCATGTCTGATAGAGCTCATGCGTGGGCTGAGGCTTACATAGATGGCTTTGGATGGCTTGATTTTGAACCTACTCCCGGATTTAAAAAGGCTTCAGGATGGGCAGTAAGTGATAAAAGCGCAGATGACAGAACAGATTATTACAGTGAAAAATACAAGAATGGCTCATACGATAATGATATTATTGATATGTCAGACCTCAGTGATGAGATAGAGAGAAAAAGATACTTTGATTTTAAAGTATTTTATATACCTCTTGTGATGGTCGCTGCTTTTATAGTTTTCTTTTGGATTTTTGACGTGCTTTATAAAAAGATCAGATACAGCAGAATGAGTCAGCGGGAAAAAGTAATGACGATGTGGAACAGAAATCTTAAACTGCTAAGACGTATCGGTCTTAAGCTAAATGATGGTGAAACTCTAACGGAATTCGAAAACAGAGCAAAAGAAAGCGTTGCATATGATCTTGTATCGTATATTGGAGTATTTGAGAAGATAATCTATGCTGACAAGCAAGTCGATCATAATGACACATCTCATTTGGAAAACTGCAATGCCATGCTTAAAAGATATGTTTTGAGACAGATGATCAAAAGGAGACGCAAGTGAGGAAAAGATCTTATATAGCAATCGATCTTAAGTCATTCTATGCTTCGGTAGAATGTATGGAGAGAAATCTTGATCCGCTCACTACCAATCTGGTTGTTGCTGACAGTTCAAGGACAGAGAAGACGATCTGCTTGGCTGTGTCGCCATCTTTAAAGGCTTACGGAATACCAGGGCGAGCCAGACTTTTTGAGGTCGTTCAAAAAATCGGACAGCTCAATGCGGTGAGAAAAGAAAAGATCGAATACATAGTGGCAAAACCGCGAATGTCACTTTATATGCAATACAGTACTAACATATATAAGATATATCTGAAATATGTTGCTCCCGAGGATATCCATGTTTATTCATGTGATGAGGTATTTATGGATGTAACGGCATATCTTGATACCTATAAGATGAACGCTCATGAACTTGCAAGAATGATCATAAACGACGTATTGAATACCACAGGGATAACAGCAACGGCGGGTATAGGTACTAACCTGTATCTTGCCAAAATAGCTATGGATATAGAGGCAAAACATATACCTGCAGACGAAAATGGAGTCCGAATAGCTCAATTAGACGAGCGTAGCTACAGAGAGAAACTCTGGTCGCATAAGCCGATCACCGACTTCTGGAGAGTGGGTGGCGGTACAGCACGAAGTTTGGAACAGATGGGATTGTACACCATGGGGGATATTGCAGCATATTCTGAGCATAATGAGGATGCGTTGTATAAGAAATTCGGTGTGAATGCAGAACTGCTTATCGATCATGCGTGGGGCTGGGAACCTTGTACGATAGAGTATATAAAAAAGTACAGACCAAAAGAAACATCCTATTCGACCGGACAGGTACTTAAAAGACCGTATTCAAAAGATGAAGCCAGAATTGTTGTCATGGAGATGGCTGATCAGCTATCATTAGATCTAGTGGAAAAAGGGCTTGTTACAGACCAGCTTAATCTTTATGTCGGATATGATGCGAACACCTTCAAAACCAGCAAGGAGCAAAAGAATTATGACGGAGAGATAAAAAAGGACAGATACGGAAGGGATGTTCCAAAGCATGCTGGAGGGACTATAAATCTGAATATTAAAACATCGGCATCATCTGTAATTACCGATGCATTTATCCGGGAATATGACAAGGTTGTTGATGAAAATCTTTTTGTCAGAAGACTTTCGGTCACATCCTGCAGACTTATGACTGAAGAGGATGCAAGAAAAGAAGATGAGTACGTTCAGCTGGATCTCTTTTCTGATTATGAAGAAGAGCAAAAAAGAAAAGAAGAACTT
>JAGCXJ010000185.1 GCA_017961385.1 Lachnospiraceae bacterium | reverse complement strand
TCTTATCAAGAGCCTCAACGAGTTCATCGATATCATCGACTTTTATTCCGCCGTCGGGATAGATGATAACGTCGACCAGAAGGTCTGAGACGACAAGTTCGTTTGAATCCTTATCATAGTCATAATCGACTATATCGCAGTACCAGTATTTTAACGAACCGTCCTGTTTGCAGAACTTGGATACCTTGTAGCCTTCCTTAAGATAATAGATGCTGTATCCGTGATGAAAATCTTCGCGGGGCTTTAAGGTGTTCCACTTGGTGATTATCATGTCTTCATCGCAGGAGATGATCACGTCGTCCTTTAAAAGGATCTTTTCTTCGGGAATGATTCTCTTGCGGTAAAGAACAGGATTATCCATAAAAACCTCCGTTTGAAGATGCATTTTTTACTATAATAATGCCTTGCAGGGCGCAATACAAGGTCTTGCCTTTGCCCCGGATTATTGATAAAATATTCTATGTGTACTCTACGGTATTTAAAAGGGGGCCGGCATGAGATTTAACAGGGATGTTTACCGAACACTTACACTCATCACTCAGTTCGGTATAAATATGCTGGTGCCCATTTTTATTTGCTCTTTTGCGGGAATATACCTCGATAAAAAACTCGGAACGGATTTTATCATGATAATCCTTTTCTTTATCGGGGCGATATCCGGCGGATACAATATATACAGACTCTCCAAAAGATATTTCAAAAAGGATGAAAGAAAAGATAAACAGGACCGTATTTGAATTATGGGAAGGAGAGCTTATCTGCGGGATCCTGATGCAGCTGGCAGTCCTGCTTGTTGAGAACAAGGCAGTATACAGCATCTCCTTATGGATCGGAATCCATACGGCAATGGCGGCATCGTATCATATGTGGTGGGCGATCGACAGATCACTTGATTACGGTGAAGGTGCTCCCAAACAGATGGGTGTCCAGTATGTGTACAGATATCTTGGGATGTGCATCATGCTTGGAGCCGTCGGTTACTTTTTCGGGAACTATGTACTTGCATCATTTGCGGGACTTATAACCATCAAGTTATCGGCTTATATGCATCCCATTACACACAGGATGGCAATGCTTGTATACGGGGAGGAGATCCTTCCCGAAAAGATAGAATATCTCTACGACGACGAAGAAGATAAAAAAGAACCTGCGCAAAAGCAGGAATAATCAGGAGGTGAAAAGATGGGACAGGGAATCCTGTTATCAGCTCAAAAAGAAGTTGATTTCTTTATTCACGAGGTCTTTTCATATGAACTGTTCGGCCAGACTTTAAGGATAACGACAACGCATGTTTGTCTGCTCATCGTGATGCTGATCCTTATAGGTTTCTTTGCTGCGGCAAATGCCAGAATGAAAAAAGCCGAGGAAGTTCCTTCAGGCTTTCAGAATGTTCTTGAATTGCTCGTTGAGTTCCTGGACAACATGATAAACGGAGTTATGGGTAAGTTTGCACCCAAGTTCCGCAACTACATAGGTACGTTGTTCATCTTCATCTTTTTCAGCAACATTTCCGGTTTGCTGGGACTGCGCCCGCCGACAGCCGATTACGGTGTAACGTTCGCACTTGCAGTCATTTCGTTCACATTGATCCACTACAATCAGTTTAAATATCAGAAAGTCAAAGGTGTGGTTAAAGGTCTTATGAGCCCGTGGCCTTTCTGGCTGCCCATTAACCTCATCGGAGATTTTGCGGTGCCGATCTCGCTTTCTTTGCGTTTGTTCGCAAACATCCTTTCAGGAACCGCGATCATGGCACTTATCTACACACTGCTCGGAAAGCTTTCACTTGTATGGCCCGCAGCATTGCATGTGTACTTTGACCTCTTCTCGGGAGCGATCCAGACATACGTATTCTGTATGTTGACCATGACATACATCCAGGATGCCTGCAACACCGAAGAGGCGTGATTGAGTTAATGATTAATTGACATATATTTTCACACAAGGAGGAAAAATAAATGAATTTTGATGTGAATTTTATCAAAGGTTGTTCAGCAATCGGAGCCGGACTTGCTCTTATCGCAGGTATCGGACCCGGAGTAGGACAGGGTATCGCAGCAGGACATGCAGCTTCTGCAGTTGGTAGAAATCCCGGAGGTAAGTCAGACATCACTTCTACGATGCTTTTGGGACAGGCCGTTGCCGAGACCACAGGTCTTTACGGATTGCTCATAGGTATCATCCTGTTATTCGTTCAGCCTCTGGCAAAATAACAGTTCTTTCAAGATCATAATCTTTAGAAAGGAGAGGCTTTAAAGATGAGTGATTGGAGCAGAGTATTTGACTTGGATCTGCAGCTGCTTCAGGATGCAGTGCTGATGATGGTGGCAATATTCGTTCTGTTTCTTGCCGCATCATATTTCCTTTTCAATCCCGTCCGCAGCATGCTCGAAAAAAGAAAGAGCAAGATAAAGGACGACCTTGATGAGGCAGCAAAAGCAAAAGAAGAAGCGATCGCGTCAAAGGATGAATATGAAGCAAAGCTTAAAGATATAGAAAAAGAAGCCGAGGTTATTATGGCCGATGCCAGAAAGCGTGCTCTTGATAACGAGCACAGGATCGTGGAAGAAGCCAAGGCCGAGGCGGAGCGTATCATGGAAAGAGCCAGAACGGAAGCCGAGCTCGAAAAGCAGAAGGCTGCCGACGAGGTCAAGAAACAGATGGTTGTCTTGGCATCTATGATAGCAGGAAAAGTAGTTAAAGCTTCTATAGATACGACGGTTCAGGAAGCTATGGTGAACGACACGTTAAAGGAAATAGGTGAGAGCACATGGCTAAGCTAGTATCCAATACATATGGCGAAGCATTGTTTGAACTGGCCGTCGAAGAAGGAAAAGAGGATCTTTTCCTTGAAGAGATCGGAGTGATAAGGGACGCCCTTAACGAAAATCCGGATCTTTCAAAGCTGATGAACCACCCCCGTATTCTCAAGGAAGAAAAACTTGAGGTCATAAAGAATATCTGTAAAGGCAGGATATGTGACGAGCTTTTGGGCTTTTTGAACATCATCGTTACCAAAGACAGATATTCCGAGATTGACGGGATCCTTGATTACTTTATCTCAGAGATAAAAGCACTTAAGGGTATCGGGGTTGCCAGTGTCAAAACCGCAACGGAATTATCGGACAGCCTTAAAAAGGCTATCGAAGACAAGCTCCTTGAGACAACGGGCTATAAATCGATGGAGATGGATTACACGGTTGATCCTGATCTTATCGGGGGCATCGTTATAAGGATCAAGGACCGTGTGGTTGACAGTTCGGTTCAGACGAAGCTTAACAAACTGCAACATGAATTATTGAATGTTCAATTAAAATCACTGTAAATCTAAGAAAGGTGCGTAAGACTCATGAATTTGAAACCCGAAGAGATCAGCTCGGTAATCAAAGAGCAGATTAAACGATACGCTTCAGAACTTGAAGTGAGAGACGTGGGTACCGTTATTCAGGTTGCTGACGGTATTGCGCGTGTGCATGGTCTGGAAAACGCAATGCAGGGAGAATTGCTGGAGTTCCCCGGAGAGGTCTACGGAATGGTACTTAACCTCGAGGAGGACAACGTAGGTGCGGTTCTTCTGGGCAGCCACAAGAATATCAACGAAGGTGATACTGTAAAGACTACAGGTCGTGTCGTTGAGGTTCCCGTTGGTGATGCGATGCTCGGCCGTGTCGTTAATGCACTGGGACAGCCCATTGACGGAAAGGGCCCCATCGCTACGGACAAATACAGAAAGATAGAAAGAGTGGCATCCGGCGTTATCACCAGACAGTCGGTTGACACACCTCTTCAGACGGGTATTAAGGCTATCGATTCCATGGTTCCCATCGGAAGAGGACAAAGAGAACTTATCATCGGTGACAGACAGACAGGTAAGACCGCTATCGCCATCGATACGAGAATCAATCAGAAAGGACAGGGAGTTAAGTGTATCTATGTTGCGATCGGTCAGAAAGCTTCAACCGTTGCATCAATAGTTAAGACACTTGAGGAGTACGGCGCAACCGATTACACGACAGTTGTATCGGCAGCCGCTTCAGAGCTTGCTCCCCTTCAGTATATTGCGCC
>JAGCXJ010000015.1 GCA_017961385.1 Lachnospiraceae bacterium | reverse complement strand
GATACATTTTGGATATCAACGGATATGGGTTTGATGGTATCGGTTCATTAGAGGAATATTTTGCATATGACATTAATGAGTACTACGAATCGATACAGATGGGACTGCCTGCGCTTTATTACTCGGGAAGGAATAATCCACCGCATCCGGAAGTGTGGGTGAATTACTTTCTTCGTATGGTACTGCTATATTCCAACAAGATCTGTGAACTGTCAGAAAGTTCCTGCGAGGATGAAATAAGCGGAAGTTTATCATACTTAAAGGGCAGGGAGAAGGAACTGCTCCTTTTTTTGATAAAGAATTATAAAAGAGAGTTTACTCCGATCGAAGTCAGCCGCGAAATCGGTGTGACAAACTAAACGGTAATAAACTGATTATCAGTTTTGGTAAAAAATGGCTTTGTGGAACCGCTAATAGTAAATCAGCGTATCAGATCCTATGAACTAAGTGATTTTGCGAGAGATAACGAAAAAACGATAAAGAAAATGATTACATAATCTGTACGTCTTAATCCTGAATAAAATGAACTAAGATATCTTTAGAAATTTGATTTCTAAAAGCGGGGGATATAATGGATATAAAACACTACTACATTGAAAAAGGAACAGGACAAAATATCATCCTTCTTCACGGAAACGGAGAAAACAGTGACTACTTTGCAGGACAGATAGATGAGTTTGCAAAACGCTACCATGTATATGCACTCGATACCAGAGGACACGGAAAGACTCCCCGGGGGGATGCTCCCTTTACCATCAGGCAGTTTGCAGATGATCTTAAGGATTTCATGGATGAGCATGAGATAACAAAGGCTCATATCCTAGGTTTTTCAGATGGCGCAAACATAGCCATGATCTTTGCGATGAAATATCCTGAAATGGTAGACAGGCTGATCCTAAACGGAGGAAATTTAGATGCAAAGGGAGTAAAAAGATCGGTCCAGATACCGATTGAGATAGGTTATAAGTTTGCAAGCAAGTTTGCTGATAAGAGCGAGTCTGCAAAAAGAAATGCACAGATGCTCTCTTTAATGGTAAACGATCCTAACATAAGAAGCGAGCAGTTAAGCGCGATAAGAGCAAAGACACTGGTAATTGCGGGAACAAATGACATGATATTAAGAAAAGAAACCTGCAGGATAGCAGAAAATATAAAGGACAGCAAACTGGTTTTTGTTAAGGGAAATCATTTCATAGCAAATAAAAATCCTGAAGAATTTAACTTAGAAGTGATAAATTTCATTGAAAATTGATTCAAAAATAAAATATTTATTCAGAAAATTTTAAAACTGCCTCACTGACTTAACGTCAACGGGCAGTTTTTTTAATCCTGAAGACAAGATCACAACAAAAAATGTTTTGACTTGACAAATTGAACGCTGTTCAATATAATTGACTTGAACAATGTTCAAGGAGAGCAAATATGAAAAAAGATGATATAAAAAACACGATAATTTCGGCAACCATCGGGATAATAGAAGAATCAGACGGTGATATAAAGAACATAACAGCCAGAAAGATCGCCGATAAGAGCGGGGTGGCCCTCGGTCTTATCAACTATCACTTCGGCAGCAAGGAGAATCTTATCAGTGAATGCTGCAAACTGATAATAAGCGAGATGCTTTTGGCCTTCTCACCCGAGCATGTCGATTATATGGCAGACGACGGACTGACCGATCGTGAAAGGCTCATTTCATATGCAAGACAGACATTTGACTACATATATATGAATCCTTCGATAGTAAAGATATCAATAATGTCAGATCTAAATGATTACAATCCTGACGGAAACAGCGCATTTACTCAGAAGGGATTTATCATGGCTCTAAGGAAAGACATCCCTTTAAGAAAAAAGAAACTCATTGCGTTTTTGCTTGCTTCAACAATGCAGACGGCTTTTCTTGCAGGTGACAGTGCAAAGCTAATAACCGGATACGATCTTAAGAGCAAGAGAGAAAGAGATTCATTCATTGAAGATACTGTCAATATGCTCATGGCAGATAGCGAAAGGAGCATCAGATGAAGAGGGATAAACTGCCGTATCTTCTTCCGATACGATCTGTAGTATTTTTGATCATATTTTTAGCAGGAAGCAGGATAACTTCAAAACAGCTTAATGATATGAGCAGCTGGTGGACAACTGTCGCTACCATAGTAAATATACTGACTGTCATCATGCTCATATATATATCAAGAAAGAATGATATGACCTATCTTGATCTGATAGGATACAGAAAGGGAGATACATCAATAAAGCAGATAGTCATTATTTCGATCATGATACTTTCTGTCGGAGGAGGAGGAATGTATCTTGCGGGCTTTTTATGCTATGGTATTTTGCCTTATTCACCTCCCATGATGATCGCACCTGTACCCAAGGTGCTTGCTTTGATCAATTTCTTCCTTTTGCCAGTCACGACAGCCCTTGCGGAGGACGGACTGTATCTGGGATGCGGTGTGAATGTAATTAAAAACAAAACGTGCGCAATCCTTGTTCCCGCATTTTTCTATACGCTGCAGCACTGCTTCATACCGGTACTCATTGACGCCAGATACATAGCATACAGATTCCTGTCATATCTTCCGCTGATAATCATCTTATGTCTGTATTATCATAAGAAGAGAAATCCCCTGCCGATAATGGTAGGACATGCACTTATAGATCTCATGACGGTCATCTGGGTACTTGCTTCATCATTTATCCCGGGGTTTTATGAGATGATGTGTTCCATGGCTTCATAGCGTATGTATTGCTTAAGGAAATAAGATATATTAAAGTTAGAACAGAGCAATTAAGAACGAAAGGGAAGAAGTATGGGATTGTTTGACAGGTTTAAGAAAAAGGAAAAGAAAGAAGATCTTATGCCGCTGTATCTATATGATGAAAAAGATCTTAATGAAGTGGATGAGTATATTTCCAAGGCCTTTGGAAATTTTGAGAATGTCTTTTATGAGATCATT
>JAGCXJ010000184.1 GCA_017961385.1 Lachnospiraceae bacterium | reverse complement strand
TTCCATACGGCCAGCCTTTTTATGATGAAGATACCATAACCGATCAGCCGGAAAGACAGATAGTAGCGGAAATGATCCGTGAAAAGGTACTAAGATCCATGGGAGATGAGATTCCGCACGGAGTCGCTGTTGCGATAGATTCGATGAAATATGAGGGCAAGATATGCAACATCGATGCAACGATCATATGCGAGCGCGACAGCCATAAAGGTATGATCATAGGAAAGCATGGCAGCAAGCTAAAAGAGATAGGATCTCTTGCAAGAGTAGATATAGAAGAGATGCTGGAGTGCAAAGTATTTTTGCAGCTGTGGGTAAAAGTAAAGAAAGACTGGAGAGATTCAGACTTTTTGCTTAAGAATTTTGGATACAATCCTGAAGATATAGAGTGATATGACAGATCTGACCATAGTGAAGGGCCTGATAATAAAGGTCGAGCCTATCGGCGAATATGACAGAAGAATAGTGATGCTTACCGATGACAGAGGAAAGATAAGCGCATTTGCAAGGTCAGCAAGAAAACCCGGATCAAAACTGGTAGCGGCCACCAATCTTTTCTGCTTTGGCGAGTTTGGACTCTTTAACGGGAGAAACAGCTATACGATAAACGAAGCAAAGATATCGAATTATTTTGCTTTTCTGCGCGATGATTTTAAGAGTGCATACTATGGCATGTATTTTGCGGAGATTGCGGATTATTACTGTCATGAGAATCTGAACGACAAGGATATGCTGACTCTCATCTATCAGTCGCTCAGAGCACTCGAGAGCGATAAATTCGACAACAGGCTTGTAAGAGCCTGCTTTGAGATAAAAGCGATAAGCCTTCAGGGTGAGTTTGCAGGAGTAAGGGATAATGCCAGATATGAAAAGGATACGCTCTATACACTGGATCATATCATTAAAACACCTCCGGCAAAGCTGTTTAACTTCTCTGTAAAGGAGAATATTTTAAGCGAACTTACAGCAATCGCTAAGGATGCTGTCAGATACTCCATAGACATTCCATTAAAGAGTGCGGAGATCCTTGATACAATATGATATATAAATATGCGTTTTGTCCGCATAAATTGTATATTCTTTCCCTTGAAAATGAAAATTACATTATATATAATATAGTGTACTTTATTAGGGAGATGGAACAATAATGCGCTATTTAGGTATGAAGAGCAAGAGAAGACTGTTGATTTGCACTACATGCCTATTTTTTATTTTTCTTTCAGCGTGTGCATCTTCCGATTACTCTAAGAGTACTCTGGAATTTTTAAAGAGCGGTTCGATCATACTCCATATACGCGATGCATTCGACGAGAACCTGTATGATTTTAATGAACTCTGTTCTATGAATGAACAGGAAGTGAATGCATATAACTCAAAGACCGGTTCGGAAACGGTAGTGATAAAGGACAGCAAGCTGCAAGACGGCATTGTAAGTCTTGATATAGAATACAAGGAAGACGATGCGTATTTTGATTTAAACGGAAGAGTTCTGTTTTACGGAGACTGCAAGGCGGCCAGAAGCGCAGGCTATAATCTTGTAGGAAAAGTCAAGTCTACTTCGGACGGCAGCGATCTTGATCAGAAGACATGGAAAGAAATGAGCGCTGAAAAGATAGCTATAGTATCCGAAAATATAGATGTGGATATGCCTAGCGAGATCATCTACATCGGTGAAGGGATAACCCTTACAGGATCAAAGAGTGCTACAGCCCAAGAAGGCGGTTTAAGATATATAATATGTAAATGATCTTTAAGAATAACAATACATAAGGAGATTTAGTATGGAAAAGACTATGGAAAAGATAGTGGCTCTGGCCAAGAACAGAGGATTTGTATATCCGGGAAGCGAGATCTATGGCGGTCTTGCAAATACATGGGATTACGGCAACCTCGGTGTAGAGCTGAAGAATAATGTAAAGCGTGCATGGTGGCAGAAATTCATACAGGAGAATCCCTACAATGTAGGTGTTGACTGCGCGATACTTATGAACCCCCAGACATGGGTGGCTTCAGGACATCTTGGCGGATTTTCTGATCCTCTTATGGATTGCAAGGCATGTCATGAAAGATTCAGAGCTGATCAGCTCATCGAGGCTTTTGCCGAGGAAAACGGCATAAAGCTTGAGACGAGCGTAGATGGCTGGTCTCATGAGGATATGGAGAAATTCATAAATGACAACAATGTACCCTGTCCGTCATGCGGAAAGCATGATTTTACAAGTATCAGAGAATTCAATCTTATGTTCAAGACATTCCAGGGTGTAACAGAGGATGCAAAGGACACTGTATACTTAAGACCCGAAACAGCGCAGGGCATATTTGTCAACTTCAAGAATGTACAGCGTACATCACGTAAAAAGGTTCCTTTCGGAATAGGACAGATCGGTAAGTCTTTCCGTAACGAGATCACACCCGGAAACTTCACATTCCGTACAAGAGAGTTTGAACAGATGGAACTTGAGTTCTTCTGCAAGCCCGGAACACAGACAGAGTGGTTTGAGTACTGGAGAAGCTTCTGCTACAAGTGGCTCTTAAGCCTTGGCATCAAGGAAGAGAATTTAAGACTCAGAGATCATGATCCGGAAGAACTTTCATTCTACAGCGATCATACCACTGATATCGAGTATGCATTCCCCTTCACGGACTGGGGTGAGCTTTGGGGTATCGCATCCAGAACAGATTATGACCTTACACAGCATCAGAATACATCAGGCGAACCGATGGATTACTTCGATGATGAGAGCAAGGAGAAATATATTCCTTATGTTGTTGAACCGTCACTTGGCGCTGACAGAGTAACGCTTGCTTTCCTTTGCGAAGCATATGATGAAGAAAATCTGGGTACTGAAGAAGCACCTGACATGAGAACAGTTCTTCATTTCCATCCTGCAATCGCTCCTGTTAAGATCGGTGTACTTCCTCTTTCAAAGAAGTTAAACGAGGGTGCCGAGAAGATCTATGCAGAGCTTTCAAAGAAGTATAACTGTGAATTTGATGACAGAGGAAACATCGGAAAGAGATACAGAAGACAGGATGAGATCGGAACTCCTTTCTGTGTTACATACGACTTTGAGTCAGAAGAAGACAATTGTGTAACAGTGCGTTTTCGTGATACAATGGAACAGGTGAGAATCGCTATTGACGAACTCGATAAGTTCTTTTCAGATAAGTTTACATTTTAGTTAAAACAAAAATGTTAAATTATAAAGTATGGTAAAAGGAGAAGAATGAATATGGCCAAGAAATGGGTTTATATGTTCAAAGAAGGCGACGCAGGCATGCGTAACCTCTTAGGTGGAAAAGGCGCTAACTTAGCAGAGATGACAAACATCGGACTTCCTGTACCGCAGGGCTTCACGATCACAACAGAGGCTTGTACTCAGTACTATGAAGACGGCCGTGAGATCAACGAGGAGATACAGGCTCAGATTAATGAGTACATCTTAAAGATGGAAGAGATCACGGGCAAGAAGTTTGGTGACAGCAAGAATCCTCTTTTGGTTTCTGTCCGTTCCGGCGCAAGAGCATCTATGCC
>JAGCXJ010000183.1 GCA_017961385.1 Lachnospiraceae bacterium | reverse complement strand
TGATCTTGCAAGCATCTTTTCACGTTTTCTTCCTGCATTTAAGTCTTCATCCTCTGCAGACCTGAACACATATTTAAAGAACAGTTTCTGAAGTCCCGTAGCTGCCAGTATTATCGCAAGGAGCACTATTGCCATTGCGGATGCAAGACCTACTTTCTGCTGGGTATGTGCGATCTCGTGCATTACCACGAAATATGTTCCTGTTCCGTTGGCACCGCTCGTTATAACATAAGGCGGCTCAAATGCACTGAGCGATCCCGTTATCGAAAGGATCACGTTAAGAGTGATTATCGTCTTTATGCTAGGAAGGATAATGTACTTAAACTGCTGGAATTTATTGGCACCGTCGAGCATTGCGGCCTCATAAAGATCGTTGTCGACCGACATTATCGCTCCGATAAAAAGCACCATGTTCTGTCCGAAATATCTCCATACCGAGGTTCCGACCAGAGACCAGTTGTTTATGCTCTGATCCTTAAGCCAGTACGGAAGGTTTTCAAGTTCGAACCCGCACCACTGCAGAACCGTATCGAACACGAAACCTCTTGTATAAAAGAATTTGAAAATGAAACCTATCGCGATACCGTTTATCAGATAAGGGAAAAACATAAGCCCCTTAAAGAGTCCGCCCCCCTTGACCCTGAAACTTAATACCGTTGCAAGATAAAGTGCAAGACCAAGCTGAACCACAGACCCTGCCATATAATAAAGCGAAAGCTTTAAGGCCTTGAAGCAGTCATCTCTCTGAAATACCTTGGCATAGTTTTTTAATCCTACAAATTTACGTGCCCCGGTATATTTCATGTTAAAAAAGCTGTATCCGAACATTTCTCCGAAAGGAAGATATGTGAACACAAATAAGAGCACAAGGGGAATGATCATGAATGTCACTATAACGAACAGTTTCTGTCCGTCTCTGGATCGTGCCCATTCCCCAAAAGTTCTTTTTTTCTTCATAAGTTACGTCCCCGTAAATAACTGATCATGCCTTTTTCGTGAACAGGGGCCGAGAAGCTCCCCGGCCCGCATTCACTTAGCCTATGTCAAAACCTTCTCTTATCAGTAAAGTACTTCTATTCCAAGTTCTTCCTGAGCAACAGACCACTTCTGATTCCACTCATCCATTATGCTTGCGAAATCCTGAGAGCCGGTTGCGCCTGCTTCAACGATCTTCTGTACCTTATCGTTTCCGCCTGCGTTTATTGAAAGCTCAGATTCAGCATTCATCTGGTTAAGGTAATCAGCCTCGCCGGGAAGTGCATCCTGATCTGACATTACTTTACATCCGTCAAATGCAGCGTACATGTCAGGATTCTTTCCGCCCTTGACTACTGTGTAACCGCCTTCGTTGTAGCACCAGTCAGACTTTTCGGTCATCCACTTAACGAAGATAAGTGCTGCTGTCTTGTTTTCATCTGAAGCGTTTACGTTGATACCGTAGTTATAGTCGCCGCCTGCAGCAACATACTGCTTTCCGCCTACCATAATGGGGAACGGCATATATCCTACATTTTCAGGTGTATCGCCGGCTTCCTGCATCTGAGCAAAAGCCCATGATCCGAGAACCATTGTTCCGATCTCACCTCTGTTCATCATACCCTTACAGCCTTCCCAGTCGGTCGTTGTATAGTCATCCTCGATAAGTCCTTTAGCGCATGCATCATAAAGGATCCTGTATACATTGTATGCACCCGAACCGTCACCGGGATCTGCAAAAGGTGCTGCTGTGTGTACCAGCTTCTGATTCATGTATGTGTCATCACCGTTTGAAACGATACCTACATATGCATCCCATGCACCCATTGTCCAGCCTGCGGCATAGTTGGTGTAAAGAGGGATCGCATCTGTGTTGTCCTTTATAAGCTGAAGATCATCAAGGAACTCATCCGCAGTTTTGGGAAGAGCTGTGATCCCGGCATCTGCAAATACCTTCTTGTTATAAAGAAGACCCTGAGCGTTAGCCATGTAAGGAATACCGTAGCAAAGACCGTCATATGACCATGAGCTTACAAAGTTAAGCTGCGATGAAAGATTGTCAAGTGTGTCAAGCGGCATGAAGTATGTAGCAAGATCGCTCTTGTCAACTGCAGGTATATGCATGATATCGCCCCAGTCACCTGTCGTAAGACGAAGGAGTGAATCTTCGGCATAGTCCGTAACTGCTTCGGTAGTAACTGTGATGTTCGGGAATTCCTTATTGAACTCTGCTATCATCGCAGCCATTGTTCCGTCTTCTTCACGGTCTGTCTTGTGGTGAATGTACTTGATGCTTGCAGAAAAATCCTTGTAGTCATCAAGATTGAGAGTTGTGTAGGCAAGATCTCCGGCTGCAGCGGGTGCTGCTTCTGTTTCGGTGTCTGCAGCAGCTGTGTCGTCAGTTGAAGTATCTGATGCAGTATCAGCAGCTGTTGTGTCTGTTGACGCAGCAGGAGCGGTTTCTGCAGCTCCTCCGCATGCAACTAATGAAACCGTCATTACTGAAGCCATAATCGTTGCCAATAATCTTTTCTTCATAATAAGCTATACCTCCTTAAAAATTAGCATGTTTGTTAAGTAATTTTTATTTATTTTAAGCAAATGAAAAAGTGAATACTTTTGTGGCAAAATCGCCGTTGTTAATACGA